>QHOP01000414.1 GCA_003219345.1 Verrucomicrobiota bacterium | reverse complement strand
GTACAGTGTGTCATTCATCGGAGTTCATGGAAGAGTTTAGGCATACCCCAGTGAGTAGCATCGTGGCTGCATGGCCTAACGAAGAACCGGATGCAGCGAACCCCGTGATCGCAGTCTCGGTTGCATGACAGGCGTCAGCGGCGCGGGGTCGCTTATCCGGGGCGATCGTCAAAATAAATTGTGTCGCTGCCATCGGCTTCATCGTGCACGCAGATGACGACGGAACCAGTCGGCTGCCAGGCGCGCGACTTCTTCCAGGGCTCCGGGTTCCTCGAACAGGTGCGTCGCCCGGGGAATCACCGCGAGTTCCTTCTCGCACCGCAGCCGGGCATAGGCGCTGCGATTCAGTTCCAGCACCGTCTCATCGCGTTCGCCTACGATCAAAAGCACCGGCGATTTAACGTCCTCCATGGCCGCGCCCGCCAGATCGGGCCTGCCGCCGCGCGAAACAACTGCGCCAATCGGTAGTCCGATTTCCGCGGCGGCAACCAGAGCCGCAGCGCCGCCGGTGCTCGCGCCGAAATAACCGATTCCCAACTTCTGCGTGTCCGGCTGATTGGCGATCCACTTGCTTGCTTCGACGAGCCGTCCTGCGAGCAGGCCAATGTCGAATCGCAAGCGCCCGGTCACGTCGTCTTGGCCCTCTTCCTCCTGCGTGAGCAGGTCAAACAACAACGTGGCGATGCCAGCCTCGCGGATGGCGCGCGCGACAAACTGGTTGCGGGGACTGTGACGGCTGCTGCCGCTTCCATGGGCGAACAGCACAATGCCCACCGCTCCCGCCGGAGTGGTCAAATCCCCATCCAGCGTCACGGTTCCCGACGGAATGTTTAAATCGTGGTCTGCCGAACCGACTCGAATGCGAACGAGTCGATTCTGGCCCGCAGATTCCTGATCTGGTTCTTTCACGCGTAACGATCCGGGTTCAGCAGCCCGATCTGGATGGATGGAGTTTCGTCGGACAGAATTTCGGCGATGAGCCTGCCGGTGATCGCCGCGCCAGGGTTGAACGCCTTCGAAATCCTGCGGCGTGAAATCGGGATAATACTTCGGCACCGACTTGATGATGCCCTGCACGCGCACCGGGTTGATCTCCTCGTTCAGTCCGGCGATTTCCATCGTGCCGCCGAAGCGCAACGTGTTTCCCATTGGCGTCGCGGCGACCCGCGCTTCGGTGAAAACGGCGCAGATTTGCGGGAGTTGGCGCGGCTTCGGCAAGGTCAGGCTGTAGCCTTTGCCTGCCTGCAGGGGAAGGTTGAGTCGCAGGTCCCGCGCAACGACCGGGGACCACGAGCCGCCGCACACAACGAATTCGTCGGCACTGAACTCGCCTTTGGCCGTTTGCACCGCTTCGACGCGCGAACCGTCCACTCGCCAGCCGGTGACTTCCGTTTCCCAGGAAAAATGCGCGCCCTCTTGATGGAGTTGGTGCTTGAGCGCGGCCATGAAGCGGTCTGGCGAGAGATGACAATCCTTCGGGAAATAAATCGAACCGGCGACGTCCATGCGCACGTTTGGGTCGAGCGCGGCGGTTTGCTTTGCGTCGAGCACTTCGGCCGGAACGCCGAGTTGCTTTGCGCGTTCCGCGGTCTTCGCCTCTTCAGCGAGCGTGTGCTGCCTTTTGCAAAGCATCAGCAAACCTTTCTTCACGAATCCGAAATCGTTTCCGGTGAGTTCCGCGAGTTCCTCGAAACACGCGCGGCTGGCGAGGTGGAGATCGCGCAGGAGCGGCGCGGCGCGGCTTACGCGTTCCGGCGTTGCCGCGCGCCAGAACTTGAAACCCCAGTTCAACAGGTCCCAGTCGAGCCGCGGTTTGATGTAGAACGGCGATGCCGGATTCCACATCCATTTGAGGCCCAGCGCAACCATCCCGGGCGCCGCAAGCGGCACGAAGTGACTCGGCACGATCATGCCCGCGTTGCCATAGGAACAACCTTCATGGTCCGCCGCGTCCCGGTCAATCACCGTGACGCGATGGCATTGGCGCACTGCGTAATATGCGGTGCAAAGTCCGATGACACCGCCGCCGATGATGAGGATGTGTTTGCCGGAGGCCATGAAGGACGGACCGTCAGGGCAGAATGACGAAATCCGAAACACGAATGTCGAAAAATCCGCACCACATAAGTATCAGAAGAGACCGCTGATCTGCCCGGCGGGGATCGGACTTCGCCATTCGGGATTCTTTCGTCATTCGATTCTAGACATTCGTCATTTTCATCGGATACCCCAACAAAAGGGGTCCTTCTCGTCCAGCAAAAGTGTCGCTTCCGCGGTTACGAATGCGGTGCCGATGATGGTAGGCTCGATAGTGCCCCCGGCGCGGTCAAGCCAGCGATATCGCGCGGTGAAAAGGCTGCCCAGAATGCTCTCCTGCACCCACGGCTGGCCTTCGTCGAGTTTGTTGTCGGCGGCGAGGCAGGCGAGCTTGGCGCTCGTGCCGGTGCCGCACGGGGAGCGGTCGTACGCTTTGCCGGGGCAAAGAACAAAGTTGCGCGAGCGCGCCCACGAACTCACCGGCGGACCGAACAATTCGATGTGGTCAATTTCGGGAAAGCCCTGCGCGTTCACCGCCTGGCGGATGCGCCAGGTGAATTCGGTGAGCGTTTCGACGTTGGCAAGTTCGAGCCGTTGTCCGTGCTGTTCGACGAGAAAAAACCAGTTGCCGCCCCACGCGACATCGCCGGTGATCGGCGCGGTAGGGCGCGCTGTCCCCAGCGCGCCGTCGGCACTCGACACGTTAATTGTCACACCCTTCGCCTTTCGATAGCTCGGAACATTGGTCACGGACACCGAACCGTCCTGATTGAGCGTCGTGGTGACCACACCCGCGGGTGTTTCAATACGGTGTTCGCCGGTCCTGATGCGGCCCAGGTGCGCGAGCGTCACGATCAGTCCAATCGTGCCATGCCCGCACATGCCAAGGTAGCCGACGTTGTTGAAGAAGATCGCGCCCGCCAGGCACGACTTGTCGGACGGTTCGACCAGCAGCGCGCCCACCATAACGTCTGACCCTCGAGGTTCGTTGACGACCGCGGAGCGAAAGCGATCATGCTGTTCGCGCAAGATTTTCAACCTGTCTGCAACCGTTCCCTCGCCGAGGTCCGGCCCGCCGTTGATGACGACGCGGGTGGGTTCACCGCCGGTATGGGAATCGATGACTTGAACTCGGGTCATAGGAACACCGCGGGATACACTGAAGCTGGCCACAAAAAGGCGCAAAAGGCGCAAAAAAATTCAGCTTTTGCGCTTTTTGTGCCTCTTGGTGGCTCATGATTCTTTCCTTCACGGGCGGCTGCGCGGGTGGTCGCGGAGTTTTTCGAGCAACCCGGCCAATTCTTTTACGATCTCGGGATGTTCGGCGGCGACGTTTCGTTTTTCGCCCACGTCCTCGTTGAGATCGTAGAGTTGCGGCTCGGGCGCGATTCTAGATTCGATATGGACGTTGGCAAGCACCTTCGGGCCTTTGCCCGGCTCGATATATTTCCATCGGCCTTTGATTAACGATAGTATGCCCGCGTGCTCGACCAGGTGGTCGCGCCCGGTTTTCGATTCGCCCAGCAGCCCCGGCAGCACGTTGAAGCTGTCGGGGCCGGCATCCTCCGCCAGTTTTTGCCCTGTCAACGCGGCGAAACTTGCCAGAAAATCCACCTGCGAGATGAGCGCATCCGACACGCCCGGCTCCACATGGCCCGGCGGGCGCACAATAAACGGCACGCGCGTTCCGGCGTCGAAAGCGCTGTATTTGCCGCCGCGCAACGGTCCGCCCGGTTTGTGCCCGTTCAGGTTCTCCACCGCGCCATCCCTGTAACCGTCGTCCACGACCGGGCCGTTGTCGCTGGTGAACACAAGCAGCGTATCGTCCGTCAGCTTCAGGCGATCGAGCGTGGCGACGATTTCACCCACGCACCAATCGAGCTGTTGAATCACATCCCCGCGAATTCCACATCCGCTGCTGCCAGCAAACCGCGCATGCGGTGCGCGGGGCACATGGATGTCGTGCGTGGCGAAGTAGAGGAAGAACGGCCGATCGCGGTGCTGTTCGATGAACGTCACGGCCTTGCGCGTGAGAGTATCGGCGATGTCCTCATCCACCCAGCGCGCCGATTTCCCGCCGCTCATGAAACCGATGCGGCTGATGCCGTTCACGATCGTGTTGTCGTGACCGTGGCTGGGCTTCACTTTCAGCAGCTCCGGATGCTCGCGCCCCGTGGGTTCGCCGCCGATCTGCTTGCCGTAGGATACCTGGATGGGATCGGCAGGATCGAGTCCGGCCACGCGATGATTCTCGACGAACACGCAAGGGACACGGTCGCCGGTTGCCGGCATGATGAAAGCGTAGTCGAAACCGATTTCCAACGGACCTGGTTTGATTTCTCCGTTCCAATCTGGATGGCCCTCGCCCAGTCCGAGGTGCCACTTGCCCACGCATCCGGTGGCGTAACCGGCTCGTCTCAACAGCGAGGGAATCGTCTCGCGTCCGGGAGCGATGATCAATTTGGCGTCGCCCGGCAGAACTCCAGTGCCTTTTCGGCGCCAGGCGTATTCGCCGGTGAGCAAAGCATAACGCGAGGGCGTGCAGGTCGCTGACGGTGAGTGGGCGTTGGTGAATCTCAGACCACCCGCTGCGAGCTTGTCGATGTTCGGTGTCTTCACGCGGGTGGCGCCGTAACAACCCACGTCACCGTAGCCGACGTCGTCGGTGTAGATGAGGACAATATTGGGCTTGGGGGTGGCGGCAAGGCCCGCTGCGGCGGCCAGCGGCAGTAATACGCGCGACAGATGGTTCGTGAATCGCCTCATCGGTATCATGCGTTGGAGGCTTCCATTATCCTGGACATTTCACAGCCGAACCGTAGCGCAGACTTCCAAGTCTGCTGTATCGCAGGTTTCCAAACCTGCGAGCGCTCCGGTCGTTCCAACATGCTGCCGATTTGGAAATCGGCGATACAGCAGGTTTGGAAACCTGCGCTACGCGTGTTTCGCGCGTTTGCCTCAACATCACTTTGAACTATCGAGTTTTGGATTGGACGACCTGTTCCGGTCCAGTGGATTCCGCGTTCGATAAATCGCTACCGGGGCGTACACAGCCACTTTCTTTGTGTCAATACTTAGGACTGACCCGTTTTCGGGTGCAACCAGGAACGCGGCAGGCGAGAGGTTTCGTTGTTCTCCGAGGCAGGCCCCGGAGAACCTGCGCTTGTCTTTCACGCCTACCGGTGTAATTTACGTCCTGCGAAAAAGTAATAAGGTGCGTATCAAAAGGTCATCGATTCTGAGTCTTGGGCTTCTGGCCGTCACCGCGATAGGGGCCGAACTGGTTATTTCGTCGTTTAACCAGAACGGCGAACTGACTTGGACGAATAGCATCAGCAGCAACGCCACGTACCGGGTGGAGTGGGCTGGCAAAGCAACCGGGCCGTGGAACAAGTTTGACGCGCTGACGAACCTGACGTTGCTCTCGGCCACCAGCAGCACGGTCACCGTTACGGTGCCGACGTTCTACCGGGTGGTGTGGCTCGACCCGCCTCCGCCGGAACCGCAGGGCACTTGGGACTACAAATCCTACGATCAACAAAGTGTGCTGATCGTGACGGGGCGATTGTCCATGGTGATTCAGACGAACTGGATTACAGGAACGTGGAATTTGCAGCGAACAGCGAACCCAACACGGGCTCATTTTGGGGAGCAGTTTGGAACGGGAATTCTGGAAGGGTGGCTTACCGGTAACGACTTGTTCGTGAATTTGAATCCCCGGAACTCAGACGATAATGTCATTCTTCGCGGTCAGATGGTAGGGACAAATTGGACCGGCACGTGGGAATACGATGGGCTCTTTGGCGTCGAGCCCGGTGGGAAAGTTGAGTTAGTTAAGCAATAAGCCGGCCTGTAGGCGCCTGTACCGGTCTCAGAGAATTTCCGAATTCAATTCTTGGCCTCCTGGACAGTGGAACCGCAGGCTTACTGCATGGTGACGGGTTGCTTTTTTCTACATTTCGGTGGACCTGATAACATACAGGATTTGGAAAACTCCCTTGCGGAAGACGAGAACGTGTGTGTCGGTCCTGAGTATTGACACAATTTCTCAGAAAACGGGTCAGTTTTGACACTTTCTTCAACACGTTGCCTTGAACCGGCTGACAAACATGGGTGGATGCGGTGGCACCACGGTTTATGTAGTGAATTCTGCAACCAACAGCGAGGCGTGTGCCACCTATCTGCAACATAAATCCTTGCGCCTCAAATGACGTTTACTGAGGCTTCTGTGTTCGATAAATCGCCACCGGAGTGGTGTTAGTCTGCCGGGCGCCCGGCGTGCTGCGGCCGTCGGCGACGTATCGCTCCAACAGTTTTGTCAGCCGTTCGGCGACCTCGGGGTGCCGATGCTGGAGATTTGTCCTTTCGCCAATGTCGCTGGTGAGGTCGTAGAGTTGGATCGGCGGCAGACCCCGCGCTGGTTCGCTTCCCGGCCGTGGCGCGCTCCAACCGCCGGAGTCGGGGCACAGTTCCAGTTTCCATGCTTTCTCGCGCAGGGCGAATGAGCCGTTGATCGAATGATGCACCACCGCCTCGCGCAACGGGCCGGTGTCGCGTCCCTCCAAAGCCGGGAGGATGCTGACGCTGTCCTCGGCCGCATTGTCGGGCAGCTTCGCGCCGAGAATATCAGCGCACGTGGCGAAAAGGTCGGTCAAGCAAATGAGTTGCTGGCTGGTCGTGCGCGCTTTGACAGGGCCGGGCCAGCGGACGATAAAGGGAACGCGATGGCCGCCGTCGAAAATGTCCGCCTTGTACCCGCGGAAATGGTAACTCGGGTTGTGTCCTTTCGCGGTCAATTCATCGAACTTTGCTTCCGGCGAACAACCGTTGTCGCTGGTGAAAATGACGATTGTGCTCTCGGCAAGGCTGTTCCTGTCGAGCGCTGCCAGCACCTGTCCCACGGTCCAATCGACCTCCATCACGAAATCGCCGTACGGATTGAGCCCGCTTCTGCCCCGCCATTCGGGCGTGGGCGCGATCGGCGTGTGAGGCGCGTTCAACGCCAGGTAGAGGAAGAAGGGCTTGCCGGCCCTGGCGCCGGCGGCCCGCTGATCGATATAGTCCACCGCCCTTTGCGTGAGCGTGGGAAGCACATCCTCGGCTTCGAAATCGGCGGCGGCGGGCCCCTTGCGCGTCATTCCGCCGCTGCGACCGAGCATCATGGGAAAGGCTTTGTCCACGGCGGGAATGGCCGTGACATGGTCGTCCTCGATAAACGTGTAAGGAACCATGTCCAGCGATGCGCTGATTCCGAAATAGTAGTCAAAGCCGACCTGAGTCGGGCCGTTGCGGATCGGCCTGTTGAAATCAACGCGCCAGCCCGCTTCGCCTTTTTCGACGTTGTTGTCGAACTTTTCCGCGCCTGCCTTGAGAGTCCAGTCCATGCCGAGGTGCCACTTGCCGATGCAAGCGGTGTGATACCCGCGCTGTTTGAGAAACGACGCCACCGTAAGCCGCCCCGGCTCGATCAGCCGTGGGCTCAAGCCGCCCAGCACGCCGCTCTTAAGGCGCGAGCGCCAATTATAGCGGCCGGTGAGAATGCCGTAGCGCGTCGGCGAACAGACCGACGAACTGGAATGCGCATCGGTGAAAATCATTCCCGCCGCGGCCAGTCTGTCCATGTTCGGTGTGGCGATCTTGCCGTCGTGATTGAGGCATTTAACGTCCCCATAACCAAGGTCGTCGCAAAGCAGGTACACGATGTTCGGCGCGGACCTTTTCCCGGCGTCATCCGCACGGCTATCGCTGATGACCGATCCGAGTGCGAGCGCCGTGACGAAACTCAGTCCGGCGCGCCAGGCCGGATTTCTTTTGGGGACCGCCGAATGAGGCTTCATGGTTCCTGAGTGAATTCAATTCTGGTTGTTTTGTTTGGCGCTTACGCCGGCAGGCCGGCCGTTTTCACCGCGTTTCGCCGGGTCCGGATCCATCTGCTTGAGCAACGCTTCGTCCGGGCCGCCGCCGAATTGTTTCCAGTAAAGCGCCTTGAAGGGATTGATCTTCGGTCCGATGACATCTTCATTTTCGAGTCGAGGCATTACCTCGGTCCACCATTCATCGTAAGCCGCGCGGAGTCGGGGGACAATCTCCGGATGTTCCTCAATGACGTTCTTCGTTTCTCCCGGATCGGCCTTGAGATCGTAGAGTTCGGCGTTGTTCACCAGCGCGAAACGGCTGTCGCGAATGGAGCAATTCCTGAATTTCCATTCCGCCGTCTTCCCGCGCGGCCAGCGTCCGACGTGCGTCACCAGGACGCGATCCGGCCAGTTGGCTTTGGGATTCTTCAACAGCGGCAGCAGACTGCGGCCCTCCACCTGTCGCTTCACCTCATCGCTGAGTTTCGCGCCAGCGATCTCTGCCAGGGTCGGGAAGATATCGATGTGCGCGGTGAGCGCGGCGCAATCAACGCCGCTCTTGAACGCGGCGGGCCAACGCCAGAACGACGGCACACGGGTTCCGCCCTGGTAGGGCGTGACTTTGCCGCCGCGCATGCCGGCGTTGTAAACCTTCACGCCGAACGTGCCGCCGTTGTCGGTCAGGAAGATGACGAGCGTGTTCTCCTCGATGCCCCAATCCTTAAGCTTCTTCAGCAGTGCGCCGAAGTTGTCGTCGAGGTTCTCGATCATCCCGTAGAATCTGGCGGTATCGTCCGGGACTTTGCCCTTGTAGCGGTTGAAATATTCGTCCGGAACCTGGAGCGGCGCGTGGGCAGCATTGAGCGGGATGTACGCGAAGAACGGCGCCCTACCCTTTCGCTTCTCGTTCATCCACTTCAGGGCCTGTCGAAAGAACACGTCGGTGCAATAGCCCCGGGTCTTCTCGAACCTGGCGTTGTGGAGAATGGCCGGATTGAAATAGGTGTTGCCGGGGGCGTCGCCGCAACTGCCCGGATACGTCTGTCCGATTCCCCCGCCGCCATGAATGAACATCTCATCGAAACCGCGCCGGTCCGGCCGGCGATCCGGTTCGTCGCCCAGGTGCCATTTGCCGAAGATGCCGGTCGTGTAGCCCGCCGATCTGAGTATCTGAGCAAGGGTAGTGGCGCGGAGCGTCAAGCGTTCACGTTCGAAGATGGTGTGGGTGACGCCATTGCGGAATTCATGACGGCCGGTCATCAGCGCCGAGGCAGGCGTAGTCGCCGTAGCCGACGTCGTCCGGCATGACAATGACGATGTTCGGGTGTTTGGCCTCGGCAGCGGCGGCCTGGCCAGCACCAATCAACGACAACAGAGCGGTCAACAGCCCGCAAGTGCCAACGAAGAAAGCCTGCCACGGCTTGATCCGGTGCGATTTTTTTTCGTGGCTCATTTCAGTGATTTGGGATCGCAAAACCGGCCGAGTTCAAGGAGTCCCCCACGCGATTTTTGCCGCGCATTGGGACCATGAACCCGATCGTGCTCGTCCACGTCCTCGAAACCAAGAGGAAGAATCGAGGACGAGGACGAGAACGACGAGGAGGACGAAGGGGAGTTTCATGGGCAGGGAACCGCTATCGCCGCTCCTGGTATCCGAATCGCGCCTGCAAACCTTCGAGCAGACGGGGCACGTAAGGGGCATAGCGGGCATCCGGCACCTTCCCCTGTGCCGGCATCACCTTAATGGCACGAGCCGCCGGCTCGGCTTTTTCGCCCAGTGCATCCAGCGCATTTAACGCCGCCATCGCCACGAATACGCCGTTCTTCGCGATGCGTCCCGACTCGACCAAGACGTCCAGCGCCTGCTTCTGGTCCGCGTCGCTTCCGTAGCGTCCGAGCGCTTCCGCAGCGGCGATGCGGACGTAAGGCGAGCTGTCCTTTAACGCTGCGACCAGTTCTCCATGCGCCGCCCGCACACCGTTCTCACCACGCATCAATGTACCCAATGCCGCCCAGTAACGGACCGCGCTGTCGTTGTCTTTGAAACGCTGTTTCAACGCCGGCACAGCATCGGCTTCCAGCATCGACGCCGGTTCCGCTGTCTCGAAGACGCGCTCAAACGGATATTGGCTGTCACTGTGGCCCATGTCGTAGGGCGAACCGCCGTTCGCGCGGCTGAAGAGTTCGCCTTCGGGCAGGAACCCGACGTCGCGGATTCTTCTGGCGAGCTCCTGCTGGGCTTTACGCAGCCGCGTCTTGATCTCCTGATGCGCCGGCGACGCGGCGAGGTTCTTCACTTCGTCGGGATCGGATTGCAGGTCGTAGAGTTCCTCCGGCGCCTTCGTGTTCCAGAAGGTGTCCTGGGCGGGCGTCAGTTTGCCTTCGTCATGGAGTTGTTTCCACACCCGCGTCGTCGGTGTCTGGAACATGTAATCGATGTGCTGTCCGTAAATTTTGTGAGGCATATAATTGCGGATGTAAACGTAACGACCGTCGGTGAGGCTGCGCACGAGGTCGTAGCGCTCGTCCATGCGTCCGCGGAAACCGTAGATGAACGGCTGCGGCGCTTCGAGGAATTTGCCGAGGAACGCGTGGCCCTGCATCCAGTCCGGCGGTTGGATGCCGGCGAGGCTCAGCACGGTGGGCGCCAAATCCACGAAGCTCACCAGGCGGTCCGATTTACCGCCGGGTTTGTATTCGGGGGGACGAAGGTCTTTGAACTTGTCCGGGATGTAAACCACGAGCGGCACCTGGAGTCCGGAATTGTAGGGCCAGCGTTTACTGCGCGGCATGCCGGAACCGTGGTCGGCCCAGTAAAACACGATTGTGTCCTCGCTGAGGCCGGCTTCTTCGATTTCCTTCAAGCGCTCGCCGGCGTCGGCGTCGGCTTCGGTCACAATGTCGTAGTATTGCGCCCAATCCTGCCGCACTTCGGGCGTGTCGGGATGATATGCCGGCACGCGCACTTTGGCGGGATCGTGGAGCTGTTTGTGCGGACGCACGCGCAGCTTGCTCTCGTGACTTTTCTCCGAGTTGAACACAGCGAAGAAAGGCTGGCCGGGCTTGCGGTTGCGCCAATGGGCCTTGCGCGAGGAATCGTCCCAAACCCGACCGGGCTGGACGAGGTTGTAATCCTCTTTGGCATTGTTGGAGCAATAGTAACCGACTTCGAGAAGGAATTGCGGGAACATTTTCTTGCCGGCGGGGAACGGCACCATGCTCCGCATGTGTTCGGCGCCGTTGGACGAGGCGTACAGCCCGGAGATGATCGTCGTACGCGCCGGCGCGCACACGGGCGCGCAGGACCACGCGTGCGAGTAAATCATCCCCCGGGCGGCGAGCTTATCCACGTTCGGCGTGGTGGCGAACGCGTCGCCGTAGCACCCCATATGCGGGCCGTGGTCCTCGCTGGAAATCCAGAGAATGTTCGGGCGGACGGATTCAGCGGCTATGACCTCCAGGGTGACGCCGTTGAGAAACGCGAACCAGCAACACATTCCCACTACTGCCGTATTCAGAGTATGCTCAGTGTGCATCAGAGCGCGCGATTGTCACGAGCACCGGGTTTTACATCGCGGCGGCCAGTCGGGCCAAGGGCTTTCGCGATCAATGTAGGAGAGCATTTCCACGCAGATTTCGTCCCGAGCCGTTTCGTATGGATCTTTGAGAATCCTCAAATATCCCTTGGATTCCCATTCCTTCAATGCTGCTCTAATTGTCTGCCAATCATTTAATCCACAGTCTTGGACAAATCCTGCCTTGAGCAGCAAGCACTTCTCATCGTCCAGGAATCTATTGATCGAATTTCGCAAGGAGCCGTACGCGCTCGCGTTCATATTAGAGTGTGAAATCGAGATTGATCATTTCAAACCGGGACCGGTCCGCCGCCATTGTGCACGCAGCGAATCCAATGTGGCAGTGTAAGCCGGGTCGGCGGCGAGGTTGCGTTGTTCCAATGGATCGGCCTGAACGTCGTATAACTCTTCGCTTTCAGGATTCGGCCCCAGCCAGCGCAGGTAGGCCCAGCGCTCGGCGCGAATGCCTTCGCTGGGCGGAATGATATTTGGGCCGTAGTGATGCTCGTAGAAGAAGTCCGTGCGCCAGTCAGTCGGACGCCTTCCGATGAGCAATGGCACAAGGCTGCGGCCTTGCATGCCTGCGGGAACAGCCACCCCGGCCAGCTCCAGCATCGTCGGCGCAAAGTCCAGATTCAGCGTCAGCGCGTCCACGATCCGCCCGCGCTTGGACCGCGGCGCGCGCGGGTCGAAAATGATCAGCGGTACACGTATGCTTTCCTCATACATCAGCCATTTATCGGCCATTCCGCGCTCGCCGGCAAACCAGCCGTTGTCCGACGTGAAGATGATGACCGTGTTGTCCGCCAGTCCGCGGCCGGCCAGTTTCGCGACGATACGTCCGACCTCGCGGTCGATGCCGGTGACGAGCCGATAATAGTCGCGCATCGTATTCTGAAACATTTCCGGTGTCGCGAAACGTTTCGCCCAACGACGCCGGCCTTCGGATTTTTGCGCGAACTCCGGCAGGAGCCGGAAGTACTTGTCGGACGCCGTCTTCGGAACCGGAATTGGATCGCCGGCGTAGAGGGGTTCGTCGCGGGGGTCGGGTTGAAACTCGCGCGGCTTGCCGTCGCGGGCGTGTGGGGCATTGAAACTGATCGAGAGGCAGAATGGTTCGGGCAGTCGCGTGTCTCTGCGACGGATCCTTCGGGTCAATGAACCACTCGCCGGCCTGGCCGGGTAGCCCGCGCCAGAAATCGAAATCAGCGGCCTTCGACCTGATGTACGGGGCGTCGCCGACGCCGAATTTGCCGATGAAACCGGTCCGGTACCCCGCGGCGCGCAGCCGCGCCGGATAGGTTTCCGCCCATTGCTCGGCCGTCAAGGGTGTCTTGAAATCGCCGATCCCGTGGCGCCGCTCGTACTGGCCGGTGAAGATCGAAGCGCGGCTGACGCAACAGATGGAAGTGGTGACGAAGTGATTCCGAAACCGCGCGCCGTTGGCGGCGAGACGGTCGAGGTTCGGCTCCGGATAAGTCGATTGCCCGCGCAACCCATCGAGTCAAATCGTTGATCGTCGGTCAGGATGAAGACGAAGTTGGGGCGGCTGGCCGGTTTGGCGGTGTTTGGAACCGCCGCTTCGGATGTGCGACATCCGGAAAAAAATACGAACGCCAGGAAGACAACCGTGAAACCGATCGGTTCGGAAAAACTAGCAAGCGTGCCAAGTGTGGACAGCGAATTCTGCATTGGTTCACGCCCTGAAGCTTGGGACCGTAGCAGCCGACGTAAGGAGGCTCTGATCGATTTCGGATTTCGGATTTCGGATTTCGGATTTTGAGTAATGAGCCTCTTCCTCCGAAAATGGGATTGGAGGAAACGCTCGCCCTCACCCCGGCCCTCTCCCCCAGGAGAGGGGGGAAGCGCGCACAGTTCCCGGAATTTTCGCGCCCGTTGGTGTGGCATTGCGTCTTGGGGACTTACGTCGGCTGCTACGAGGTTCGATTTTGATTCAGTCATGATTTCAAGATTCCGGCTCGCGCGCGAAGTCGCTGATTTGCGACTTCACGGTGCGTAGGGAACCGTCCCGTTGGCGTTCACTTGGTAACCCCATTTCGCGATGTATTCCGCGCCGGACCGGAACTCGTCGCTGCGTTCCTGTAGTTTCCTGTTGAGTAACGCCTCCATCCCGGACTGCAACGCGGCGTGTGCCTTCTGGTTCACAAGGTTGTTGGTTTGATACGGGTCAGTCCGGTTGTCGAAGAGCAGCCATAGTCCCTCCAGATCGCGGACGTAGGTGTAACGGGTCGTGCGGACGCCGCGGTATTCCTTGCCGCCGGCCCGGCGCTCCCATTCGCCGAACGGTGCGGCGCAGAGAATCACGGTGGCGCCGTCGCCGGGAGCCTTACCGCCGCGCATGCAGCCGCTGTAATCAAGGCCTTCGACGCTCTTTGGAATCGGCACACCGCACAAGCCGAGCAGCGTCGGCATCACGTCCTCGGAATTGATCGGCGCGTCGAGCGAGCGCGGCTTGAGGCCCAGTCCTCTTGGCCAGCGCAGCAGCATCGGCACCCGGATCGATTCGTCGAACGGCTTCTGTTTCTTGAACATTCCCTGCGAACCGAGCATGTCTCCGTGATCGGCGCTGAACAGAATGATGGTGTTCTCCGCCGCGCCCGTTTCGCGCAATGCTTCAAGCAGCTCGCCCATGCAATCGTCCAGCGCCGTGCAATGCGCGTAGTAACCGGCCAGAATCTTTCGCACCTCGCCTTGCAACTTGTCGGGAACGTTTGGCCGCAGCGCCAGTTTCGCCGGGTCATACAAGGCGCGATACTTCGCCGGCGCGCTGAAATACGGATCATGTGGCGGCCCCCACGCAAGGAACAACAGAAACGGCTTCTCCGACTTCGCGCGGCTGCGAAGGTAATCGCAGGCGTCGCGTGTCTGGGCGATGGCGTCGTAACCGGGCCATTTCAGTTTGTCCGGAGCATCGGCATAGTAGAACGAGTTCGAGTAATCGTGAGTGCATTCGAGCACTTTCCAGTAGTCGAAGCCCTGACGCCGTTCGGGCGGGATAAAGGTCGATCGCCCGTCTCCGTTCAAATGCCACTTGCCGATGTAAGCGGTGTCGTAGCCATCCAACTTGAGGACCCTGGCGATGGTCACGGCGTTGGGATTGAGCGGGACGTCGTTGAGGAACACGCCGTGCGTCAACGGCCGCTGGCCGGTGAGCAACGATGCCCGCGTCGGCGAGCAGACCGGCAAGCCCGCGACGGCGTTGATGAAACGGATGCTTTCGGACGCGAGGCGGTCGAAGTTCGGCGTTCTCACGTTCGGATCACCCGCGAATCCAAACGCCTGAGCGCGCCATTGGTCGGCCAGCACGACGAGGATGTTCGGCTTGCGCTCGGCGGCCAGGGCCGGATTCGACGCAATCGCCAAAATCAGAAACAGGATCAGAACTTCTACTGCCCATGAACCTGCCCCCTCACCCCTTCCCTCTCCCCCAATGGGGGAGAGGGTGGCCGGAGGTCGGGTGAGGGGGTAGTTCATGGTCATCCAATTTGCTCGCGCTTCAATTTGCATGGCATGGGTCAGGGTTCGGCAAATGCTGGCGGTGCGCATGAGTCTCAATAGGGCGCAGGTGTTTTGGGTTTGTACAAAACGGCGTCCATCTGCTTTCGCCAGGCGGCCGCGCGCGCCCACGTTGCCGCGTCGGCGCGCAGCGGATCGAACGTCGAGGGCACGAAGTCCACATAAATCTGGCGGTGCAGCGCGGGGTCGAATTTGGGGTTTGGCGTGTTGGTCTGCGCTCCCACCCGTTGGCGCCACGCCGCGAGGTCGTTCTTCAGGCGGGCGACGCGGCGCCGCTCGCGCGCGGAAAGGTCGGTGGTTTCGCTGATGTCCTTCGCCAGGTTGAACAGTTCTACGCGACCATCCTCATAGTGTTCGACAAGCTTCCAGTCGCCTTCGCGGATCGCGCCGGCGGGTTGGCCGCCCTGGTTGGTGTAGTGAGGGAAATGCCAGTAAAAACGGCGCGCCTTCGGCTGGCCGCGACCGAGCAGAAGCGAGGCGATGCTGACGCCATCGAGACTGCGTGGCGTTCCGGCGCCGGCAATTTCCACAAGTGTGGGCAACCAGTCGGTGTTGATGATCGGCGTGTCAACGACGCGATCGGCCGGGACCTTGCCCGGCCAACGCGCGATGAGCGGCACGCGCAGGCCGCCTTCGTAGAGATAACCTTTGCCGGCGCGGAACGGCGTGTTGTGCGTGATGCGCGCATGGGGACCCTCGGGGACGTGCAAACCGCCGTGGTCGGAGGTGAAGATCACCAGCGTGCGGTCGCGCAATCCGAGCGCATCCAGTTTCGCGAGCAACAGCCCGACGGTGTTATCGAGCGTTTCAACCAAAGCGGCGTAAACCGGCTCGAAGGCGCCGGCGTTCTTCGCGACCAGTTCCGGTCTGGCCGAATAAGGAATGTGCGGGCTGTTATGCGCGAGATAGAGAAAGAACGGCCGATCACGATTCTTCTGCACAAACTCGATCGCGCGCGCGGTGAGGTCGTATTCACCCTTGCCTCCTTCCGTTGCGGACGGTTTCGTCACGGCGTTGCCGGGATGATAGAGATCGAAGCCCTGGTCGGTCGGCAAAAAGCCCTCGCCGCCGAGATGCCATTTGCCGATGCACGCGGTCGCGTAGCCGGCGTCGTGGAGGCACTCAGCCACTGTCCTTTCCGCAAGCGGCAACTGCTGTTCGATAATCGGATGGAGAAGCTTCTGCGACGGACAGTCGGGGCGTCCCGGCAGGTACGTCGTCAGATGCAGACGGGCCGGGGTTTTGCCGGTCAGGATCGCCGCGCGCGACGGCGAGCAAATGGGCTGCGCGACATAGGCGCAGGTGAAGCGTGAACCTTCGGCGGCCAGACGGTCGAGGTTCGGCGTGTGATGTTCGCGCCTACCGTAGCACGCGAGGTCGTTCGGACCGAGATCATCGGCGAGAATGAAGACGATGTTCGGACGCGGCGGCGCGCCCGCTGCGAATACGGTCAGCGCGGCGAACGACCAGATTGCGATTACCAACAGCTGTCGTGTCACGGTTTAGCGCGGTTTCGCGGCGCTGCTTCCACGGGCTTACCAGCCCCGTTCCCGGTTACGTAGTTTACGTAGTAGTAGCGGTCGAACTCCGCGCCTTTGCCCGAGGCGCGCGGGTCCTTCGTTTCGATCATGTACCGGTCGAGTTCTGCGTGGAGCTTCGCTTTGGTCTCGGTGTAGCGTGACTCGGTCGCGACGTTGTTCATCTGCCACGGGTCTCGGCTCAGATCGTAGAGCTCCTCAGCCGGGCGTTTGCCGAAGGCGAAGTCGAACAGGCGTTTCACGTCCGGCTTGTCGCCATGCTCGACGACGGCTTGCTTGCTGGGCGAGCCATCGATGCTGAGGTGTTCGTCCACGTCGCCGTAGAGCGGCGGATCGCCGGCGGGCCAGCGGTCGGGTTCAAAGTTTCGCAGATAAAGAAACTGACTGGTGCGAATCGCGCGGATGGGATAGGCGACGTTGCTGGCGCGCACGTTTGCGTGGCGCTCGCGACCGAAGAACACCTTGTCGCGCGCCGGATCGGATTTCCCCGAAGTCAGCAACGGCAGGAGGCTGCGACCGGTCATCTCGGGCAATGGCTTCAGTGCCGCCGCTTCGAGAAACGTCGGCGCAAGGTCCGTGAGACTGACGAAGTCCTCAACGACCTTTCCACCTTTGACACGCGGCGGCCAGCGGATGGCCAGCGGCATGCGCGTCCCGGCGTCGTAGCAAGTGGCTTTGCCGCGCGGAAACGGAAAACCGTTGTCGCTGCTGACGACGACAAGGGTGTTGTCGAGTTGGCCGGTTTGCTCCAGCAGTTTGAGCATTTCACCCACGTCGCGATCGAAGCGTTCGATCTCGAAGTAATAGTCGAGAATGTCACTGCGCACGGCCTTTGTGTCGGGCAGGAACGGCGGCACCGTCACCTCTTCGATGCGGTGACCCGATTTCACGCCTGCGCCGCGTTCGTAAGGCCGGTGTGGATCCTGGCTGCCGAACCAGAAACAGAACGGTTTGCCCGGCGGCACACTTTTCAGGAACGTCGCGAAATCCTTGTAAGCCGGGCCCGCCGGATTGTGCTCGCGACCGCCTTGCTTGAAATCGCCCGGACCCCATCCTTTTCCTTTAAGGCCGACATGGTAACCGGCTTTCGCCAAAAGATCGGGATAAACTGCGAACTTGCTGGGCCAGCGGCTCCACAAATTGGCGCCGTCCTCCAGACGCCAGAAATCCTGTCCGCTGAGCAGCGCGCCGCGCGACGGCGTGCAGCTCGGCGACGAGCAGAACGCGTGTCTGAAATTCACGCCCTCGCGAGCGACCCGGTCGAAGGTTGGAGTGCGACAGACTGTGTCCCCGTTGGCTCCGAAGTGCCACCAGGACGCGTCGTCCGCGATGCAAAGCAGGATGTTGGGGCGCGAATCAGCGGCGCGACCGGCAATTGCCAGCGCGCAGAGGAAGAGCAGGCAGAGAACGCGCAGAATTCCTGTTGCGCCTCGAGTCTTTGAGCCTGCGAGCTGTTGGGCCATGGATCGCCAGGACGCCGTTTGTGGAACGCATTGAGACCATGAACGGTGGGGCGAGACTCCGTCGAGCCCTGACCTTCGAGGGATAGAAATTAGGGCTCGACGGAGTCTCGCCCCACCCCGATTCATGGAAAGCCCCCTTTCGTTTTTTCGCATGCATTGGGCCATGAACCGAGAATCCCCCTCACCCGGCCTTCGGCCACCCTCTCCCCCATTGGGGGAGAGGGATGGGGTGAGGGGGTGCGGTTCATGGAAAGGCGTGTCATAAGCAGGAGTTTAAGGCTTGCGGACGGCGGATTTCAACTTCGCATCCAATTCAGACAGTTTGAACCGGACGCTCACGATGTAGGGCGGCTCGTCCTTTGTCCAGTGACCATACGTGGTCGTGACATACGTGCCATCCGGCAGCGTTTCAACGCCCGGATAGGCGCAGTCGGCGTCTTTGGTGTTATGCATGATGCGCACGCGGTATTCGCCCTCGCGCCCGGCCACGATGTCTTCATACGTGCCGACCCAGCCCACCCAGTCGCCTTTCGTGGCGGACTCGCGCGTCATGTCGCGGAACGAAATGAACAGCCGGCCATCCGGCCCATATTTCCCAACGTGACGGTCCCCGGTGAGCGCGGCGGGCAATTCCCGAGTGGCGCTCCAGGTGCGCCCTTCGTCGTTAGAGAAAATGACGTGTGAGTTCCGTCGTCGGAGGTTTTCGCGGAGCAAAACGGCGAGTTGTTTGCCGTCCGGCGAGCGGATAAGACCCGGCTCGCATAGATGAATCTCGCTCGAGGCGAAAAGCGCTCGCGGACGATTCCACGTGAGGCCACCGTCATTTGATTCGGTCTGGTACAGCGTCATCACCGGCGGCTTTGCGATCTCCGGGGATTTCGCGAAGAAACGGCCGTCGTCGTGAAACAAGGCGAGGTAATGTCCAGGCCGATCGCGCAGGGGTTCGACACTGCCCATCACGACGATGCCGCCCCAGTCTCCCGCTGACTTGAGCGGCGTCCAGGTTTTGCCGTCGTCCTCAGAGACCGAAAGTCGGGCCGGGTACAGGCCGGACCAAACGATGAGGCGTTTATTTCCTCGCGAATCCACGACGCGATGGATCGTCGGTGTTTCCAGTGAGGTGGCCCAATTTTCCGGGACGGAGAGACGTTCGGACCACGTCAGGCCTCCGTCTGTGCTTCGTTTCAGAACAATCGCCCCGCGACCGTGGCCTTTGGGATAAACTGTCAGAATGGTTTTTCCATCTTCGAGCAGCACCGTGGTGGGGTGGCCCAGATATTGGCCCGGCTCGCGGTCCACGATTACCTGCCGATTCGTTTCGCTGGAAACATCGACAATCGGGATCGTGTAACCGGCCGGCAGCGGCCCGGCGCCGTGCATCTGACACAACGGGTGGAAGAAAATGACTGAACTCAGGAAGGCCGCGGATGTCCCGATCAGTCGCAAGACCTGCGGACGCTTTGGCTCGCCGCCGGCGCGTGAGTCCGTCGTGTTCTCCCTCACACTGACCCCCTCCGAAAGGGAGCGTGAACAGCCCCTGGCTATCACCGGCTTTTCCGGCGCGCCACCGCCAACACCACGCGCTGGTAGGCGAAAAGTACGGCGAACAATTCTCCCTCTCCCTAAGGGGTAGGGCCGGGGTGAGGGGAAAGGAGACGCCGGCACTTCCCAACGCCCCAGGCGCGGACGTGGCGCGCGATCGCCCGAAGGGTTGTTTGGCTTTGGGCGATTCATCAGTTCAAGGCACTGGCTCTGCCGAAGGGCGCTGACTTTTCCGGAAACCACCCATGCAAGAACTGTTCGAGCGTGCCGTCGTAAACCGCCTCGGCGAGGTGCTCGACGCCCTGCTGGTTGCCCCACGAGTAGTTGATGATCAATCGGCCCTGCCACTCGCAGAAATCGATATCGGAGTTGTTCAGGTTGATCGCATGCGCGATCCGTGCTCGCTGCGCCTCGGTGAGCTTCGGATTGGCAATGCGCTTGTCCTCGGGCGAAGCGCGCAGCACCGGATTGAGCGGGCTCGGCTCCCAGTGAATCAGATCGCGCGAGCGAACAACGCGCATCTCGTAGCCTTCGTGCGCTTCGAGGTAAAAATCGTAGAACCAACCGTCGAGCCAGCGCAGGCAATGCGGCGCGGTGTAGCGGTCCTTGGCGTAGTTGCATTCGGGCGGCGTCATCGTCCAGGTCCGCAAATCACGCGATTTCGCGAAACGCGCGGTGAATGCCGCGCCCGCTTCTTCGACCGGCTTGTCGACCTCGAACATCAGCACGTACTCATCCCCAGCCTTGCACAACGATGTGTTGAAGATGCCGTAGCGCCCTGGGGCAATGACCGGCCACGTTTCCCACGACTTCAGATCGCGCGAGGCAAACATATTCACTGCGCTTCGTCCGTGCGTGCCGGTCACATAAACCCTGTCGCCCTCGACGAAGGCACTCCCGAACTCATGCCCGTCGGCAAACGGCGGTGTGGTCTCGCCGGTTTCATGGTCGATAAACCGGAAGTGGTTCGTCTTCCGTTGGTTGTTCCAGTAACCCTCGCGCACCCATTCGAAGCGCCAAAGCCGGCGGTTGAACCCGATCGGCGTTGCCTCAACCAGATCGAGGTCGATGGTTCCGAGTTTGCGGATGAGCGGGCGGTTTTCCGAATCAATCGGACCGCCCGCCGAAGATTTCCCTTCCGCGAGCGCGTGAATTTTCCGGTCCAGTTCCTCGGCCTCGCGTTCGGCTTCCACCAATGGCTTGCCTTTGTTCATTCCCGGGCGATTGTGGCCAACGTGCGCGAGCCACGCATCCTTGAGCAACCGCTGGCGTTGTTGCACCAGCTTGAGAAGTTCAGCACCGCGCGGAATCGAGTCCACCAATGCATCCGGCTTGTCGCTGGAAACGATTTCGTCCGATGCGCCAAGGTAACGCAGGATTTCACGAGCGATGAGCCAATGACCCCGATCATTCGCATGGACACCGTCGCGGGCGAGAATGAAATTTGGATCGGTGCGTCGGTGCTCGGCGAGGAAGCGGTTCATCGGACCGTGCGCGTCCACCACTTCCCATGCCTGCGCGCGTTGGGCCAGCAACCATTCCGAGTAACGGTCGAGCACTTCATTGTAGCCCTCGTAAGGCGATTGGTATTCAGCGAGGCCGGCGGGCAGCGTGCGTCCTTTGAGCGGCACCGGATCGAATGTCGGTGGCGTGACATGAATGACCTTCGCGCCCGCTGCCGCAGCGCGTTCGCGCAAGCGCCGTACGCCGTCCTTGAATTTTTGAAAGCGTTCATCGCTGAACGGATAATAAATTCCGTCGTTCATCCCGTAGCACGCGACAATCAGATCGGGCTTCGCTTTTTCCAGCGCGCGCCCCAGCCGCTCGTGCAGGTCGGGCCGCGGAAACGCGCCGCCCGCGTGGCCCGGCTCGGAAAGGCCCGAAACGGTTTCGCTGGGCAAACCGAGGTCGAGAAACTCTACGCGCGACTCCGGGAATCGACTGCGCACATAGGTCTCAAGGAACTCCACGTATTCGCCGCTGTAAGTAATGCTGTCGCCCAGAAAGACGACGCGACGAGCCTGAAGCCAGGCGGCCATTTTTGGCGGAACATTCTGCGCCGATGTCACCGGAACCAGGCGTACCTCCGCAACATCCATCACGGCGCCGGCCTGCTTGCGGAGCGCCCGCAGCGCGAGCGAATACGTTCCAGGTGCCGCGAGATTCACTCGACCGACGCGACGCGGGACAAAAATCTGGAAATGACCGGTTTCCTGGACGACAAAAGGGAACTTCGCGCCGCCGATCTCGACTTCCGCGTCGCTGCCACCCTGCCCTTTGCCGCAACCCTGCCAGACTTCGACCTCGAACCCGCCCGGATTCGTCACGCTGAACTCCCAGTCGGCCCAGTCGTTCGGGTTCACCCAGTAGCCGAGGCAGTTTTTGTTCGTCGCCGGCTCATAGCGCATCATCACGCTATGCGTTGTCGCGTCGCGCGCCAGGAGTGTGATGATGCCCGAGGCGTCCTGCGTGATTGGCGTTCCTTCCGGCGCGGGCTGCAGTGTCACCGCCTTGAGATTCATCACCGCGCCGCCTCGGAGCGTCTGGCAACTCGCGCGCAATGTGAACGGTTCGGCTTTGGAGAGATAGAGGCGGCCAATCGGCATCGTCTGGTAGCGATACCAACTGCCCGTGGACGGACGCGCGACGGTGAACGTGCGGCCCGCGATGTCGAATTGGAGCTCCGTGCCGTCGCCGCCGTCGGCGGAGAAGGCGAGTTCCAGATCATACATGCCCCAGCGCGTCGGCTTGAATTCCCAACTGACGGAGTCCTTCGGGTCGGTCCAGAACCCGATTCGATGATTGCCCGGCTGCGATTCCAGGCGAGCGTGGCTGCCCTGCACTTGCGCGTCGAGCGCGGAGAAGACGATGCGTCCGTCGGCAAACTGAGCGGTGTGCTCGACGGTTTCGAGCGAGATGCTCGCAGGCAAAGCCGAAGGAGATTCCGTCGGAACCTCAAGATGAAGCCGGGTGGCGTCGGCATTGAAGACCCATCTCAGCGGCTCGCGATGACGCCCATTGAGAAGATACGCGGCGGTGAGGTTAGAGAACGGCGCGGGAAGCGACAATTTTCCGTCCGCCGGCCACGAGCGGACTTCGAGGCGAATCGTGCCGGTGGAGTCGGTCGGCTGAATGATGTTGCCCCAGGCGGGTTGACTGAACGATGCAACCTGTGGCTCCTCTCCGAATGCCGCACAGATCAAGTTGTCCATGACGACTGCCAAGGTCAAGCCAAGGATGAGGAGACGGCGTAAGGAGTCTCTGGTTTTTTCCAGGACGATAATGTCCTCCTCACGGTGATCTTCCTGCCTGTTTACAGATAAACGCGGCTTGTTCATCAGCGTGGCTTTAGAGTGGTTGCCGAAAGCAATTTCCACGATTGAACGTGGCCACGCTCTGCGGGTCGCAGACCCGCGCTCCGGAGCGCGCCTCTGTGAGGCGCAGCACTCTCGCCCGCGTCAATGGTTCGGAAATTTGTTTTTGGCAATCACTCTGAAGCCACCCTCTCCCCTCATCCGATGAGGGGAGAGGGCAGGGTGAGGGGAGCCGTTGGACATTCGACCCATCGGATTCATTATTTTGGCAATTGCTCTAGCCGAAGGCCACCCGAGCGAGCAAACGCTGCCACTTTGGGAGCACCACATTCCAATCGAACGACTCCGCCAGTTTGCGGCCATTGTCGCCCAGGTCTTGGGCAAGCTGCGGTTCGCTCAAAAGGCGGGTTACGGCGCCCGCCATTTCTCCGGCGTCGTCGGGGCTTACCAACAGACCTGTCTTGCCGTGCTCGAGGAGATAGGGAATCCCTCCCACGTTCGTGCTCACCACCGGCAGGCCGCAGGCCATGGCTTCGACGACGCTCACCGGCGTGTTGTCAACATTCGTGGTGTTTACAAAAACATCATGACGAGCCATAACTTTGGGGACATCCTCTTTCGGTATTGCGCCGGGGAATGATATTCGCTCGAGCAAACCCAGGTCTTTGGCCATTTTCTTTGTCGCCTGGAAGGTCCCGTCACCTTTATCAGGACCGACCATCGTCATGGATGCGTCCGGAATGGCGTCCACAACTCTCGAGAACATGGTAATTGCCATTTCCGGGTTATAAATGGCATGAAATGCCCTCAGCCAAAGGAGGCGGCGTCCCGGAAACCTCTGTGCCGTGCAAGGATACTTGGCGATGTGGAGCGCGTTGGGTATCAAATGCAATTCCTTTCCAAAAGAGTTCAATTCCTCAAACAAGTAACGAGAGGGACACACCGCCACGCTCGCTCGATTCAGCAATCTTCGTGTTCGTGCCGGGTGGTGTCCGGCGAAAACAGGAAGGTTGCCGCCGTGGAGACCCAAGGTGCAGCGCTTCCCGAGCACGGACAACAAAGCCACAACGCATTCCGCGTAAATAAAGGCTCGACCGCTGAAGACCGTAACGTGCGCAAGATCGTACTCTTGCCGTCGCCGATGAATAGTCCGCAACATGTCTGCGAGGCGGAGCGGCCGCCACCGCCGGTGCGAAGTCGTGATAACCTTGCCGCCACCCCTGATAATCT
>QHOP01000210.1:251-3805 GCA_003219345.1 Verrucomicrobiota bacterium | reverse complement strand
TAGCCAAGAGCGCCCATTTCAGGCAAGTCCAGACCTTGAAGTTCGGATTTTGCAGAAACGCGCTGGCCGACGACCCAATCAACTAGGAGATTGAAGACGAAGCTCAGGGTGAATACGAAGCCAAGAAGCGTCGCTACTCCGATTAACTGGGCAACAAGCTGGCCGCCGTTGTCACCGTAAAAAAGGCCAGTGACCGAACCGTTGACACCGTTCCACGAACCGCCATAGTTGCTCTTGCCATCTGCAAAGAGCCCAATGGAGATTACGCCCCAAAGGCCGTTCGCACCGTGAACGGAAATGGCACCGACTGGATCGTCCACCTTCAGCACCTTGTCCACAAACTCCACGGAGATGCATACCAGAACTCCCGCGAATACTCCGATGATCACGGAAGCCACCGGATTGACGAAGCCAGAAGGCGCTGTTATCGCCACGAGACCCGCAAGCAAACCGTTGCCGCTCATCGACGCATCCGGCTTGCCGTACCGAAGCCACATATAAAGCATGGCTCCGAAGGATCCCGCCATTCCGGCGAGCATGGTGTTGGTGGCAACAGAGCCGATACGCAAGCTGCCGTTGCCGGAAGCGCCAAGCGTCGAGCCAGGGTTAAATCCAAACCATCCGAACGCAAGGATGAAACATCCGGTTAGCACGATGACGATGTCGTGCGCAAGAATTGCGTTTGGTTTGCCCGCTCGAGTGAACTTCCCGATGCGCGGACCTATAATCATTGCGACAGCCAGCGCCGTTATCCCTCCAACCGAGTGGACCACCCCCGATCCTGCAAAGTCGCAATAACCTTTGCCAAGCCCGAAGTTCGCGCCGAGATTGGCCAACCAGCCGCCGCCCCAAGCCCAGTTAGCAAAAATGGGGTATGTGAAGGCCGCCAAAAACATTGTCGACACGATGAATGCGGCGTACTTCCAGCGTTCGCAGCAAGAACCGGTGACGATCGTGGTCGTCGTGTCCATGAACACCATCTGGAAAAGAAACAGCACCATAACTGACACATCGTAGGTGCCCTTGTGCACGAGGAAGAGACCGTGCGTACCGAATAAACCGAAGGCCTTTCCGAACAAGGTGATTGTAAATTCCGAGTTGAGAGGAGGTGTGCCGCCAAGATTCGCCACTGCGCCAACACCGCCCATCTGAATCGTGAATCCAATCAGCCAGTAGGCGAGCATGCCCACGCCGTAAACCATGAAATTCATCATCATGGTGTGATTGGCGTTCTTAGCTCGCACTAAGCCAGTCTCGACAATCGCGAATCCCGCCTGCATGAACATGACCAGGAAACCGGTGATGAGAGTCCATACAAAGTTGATCGCGATTTTATTTTGTCCGGCTTGATTTGCGAGGTCGCCAATCGAAATTCCCTTCTTAGCGTCCGACACGGTGACGTCGCTTGCTGTTCCTGTGAGGGATCCGTCCGGATCGCCTTTGGCTCGGGCATCCGCCGAAGGCACCGGAGCGCCTGCCAGGTCCGCCTCCGTAATTGCTTTTGAAGCAGGAGCAGGAGCCGGCGTCGCTGCGGCCGGCGCAGCCGAAGTCTGCGAGAATCCGAGCGAAGCACAACATAGCGTAACGACCAATACCAGGAGTAGTCTCTTGGTTGTTTTCATCCCTGCGTCATCCCTTCTTCCAAATGGCGTTTTTCAAGTAATGCTTGTTGAGGAGACCCATAATTCCAAACAGGCTCACTGCAATTCCCAACAGCACGATCACGAGGCGGCCGCCTACCGAACTGGTCAGAGTCAGGCTAAGCACGCTGATCACGAATCCAAACAACGTCACGAGAAGTCCGATTAAGATCATCATCTCTCTCCTCAATTCTCCACGTGTTCGAGCGGCTTCGCCTTACGGAACGCGGCCACCGAACCTGCCAAAAGAGCTGCCGCGACGACGTAGAGCAGAACGCTCCCGGCATACATGGCCCCAGAAAATACAGTGAACCCGAGCAAGAAGGCCGTTACCCCCACGGCCTGTGTGGAATTAGCTCCCATTGCGTATTCCCTCCTTGTTTCCAATCGAATTCTCAAACATCGATCTGTTGCGAAAAACCCCTGGGTTGTACATCTACCGTTTTGGCCCGAAAAAGGCGACAAACCCCACCGCGAGCGTGTCTTGATATTTCCTCGATGCGGGATTGGTGGTTTCGTCGAAGAATGGCTGGTTGGACCAGTCGTGGCGATATTCAAGGCGGGTCAGAAACCCTTCCACTACTTTGTATTCGCCGGTGAGCGTAACTTCCTTGACGTCCTGCGCGGTTCCGGTTGAAAAACCGTCGCGGTCCTTAAACCATTCAACGCGCGGCGTGAAAGACCACTTGCTGGTCGGCTGAAAGTGCACTGCGCTGGCCACTCCGTACCACCTGGCGGTGAATTCTGTCAGGCCGGACCCGAACTTGTTTTGTCCAACATCAAAATTGAAATAGGCGTTGAATTTTGCGTTGGGCGTCAACAAAAGCACGGTGTCGTAAAGCTGGCGCCAGCCGACATTGGTGGCGGTATTCTCGGGGCCGCCATAGTAGGTGTTGGTCCAGGCGAATTTGGTGGTGCTGTAGGTGCCAGTGAGCCCGACGGTTTTTCCGCTGTTGTTGTCTTCCGTGTTGTTCCACCCGTTCACCAGTTGGACGCCGCCGGTGAAATGCTTGCCGACAGGGAACGAGGTGCGGACTCCAAAGTGATAGTACGGGATGGCCCAGGCAAAGAGCAGCGAGCGAGAGTAGTTCCAGTTGGAATGCGTTTCGATCACTTCGGCGCCGGCGCTAGTCACGAATTGCCCGAGATCGATTTCAAACCCTTTCCACTTCGCGGGTTTCAATACTACGTACGCCTGCTCGACGTTGCGAAGGAAGCTCGGTGCGGTGCTTGGTTCGCCGGCATGAATAATGTCAAACGTTCTACCGAAACCCAAGTCGACTTGAAAGCCGACCGGATCGGCAGTGTGTGACATGCTGAGTTTGGCCATGTTCAAGCTGAATTGGTTCGCCTTCACGTCGAAGTTGTACAGTTGATTGAACTGCGACGCAGGGTGGTTCGCGTTGAAGGAATAGTAGCCATCCACCAGGCCGCTGAAATCGATCGGGCCGACCGACCAGGCCGGCGCCGAGGCGGGCGCGGGATCTTGCGGCGCGGGAGTGGCGGCGGGAGCTGCAGCAGGCGTTGCCGCGGCAACGGCCGTGGGAGTCTGGTTTTCCGCGGCAGCGGTTGCCGCACTTGCGGCCGCAGCAGGGCCGCGCGCTTCCAGCTCGGATAAGCGCTTCTCCAATTGGTCAATCCGATCCAGGAGCAAGCGTTCGCGATTCTCCTCGGCGGTGCGAGCCGTTTCGCCCGGCGCAGTCGGCGGCTTGCTCTTTTCGGGTTGTGCATCTGTCTTGGGAACTGGCGCGGAAGGCGGGCTAGTCAACGATGCGGCGTGAGTGGATTGATCGGCAGGAGTGGAGCTCGTCTGGCACAGCGCGGGGCCTCCGAGCAATAAGCCGAATAAAGTAGAACAACAAAGAGAACGAAAAATCATTGAGCCTCCCTAATCCTTTCTCCATTTTTCAATTG
>QHOP01000210.1:0-200 GCA_003219345.1 Verrucomicrobiota bacterium | reverse complement strand
CAATCGAAGAAATTCAAATTTTGTGATTGGTGCGGCACTCATGCGAGTGCATGATGCCAACCATGTCTTGTCGATTCCCGGGCGCGTGTGCGCCACTCAGGATCAAAAAATTTTCCACCGAGAGGGGAAATGAATGAAGAAGATTGAAGCAATCATCCAGCCGTCGCGATTTGAATCCGTGAAAGAGGCGTTGCAGGAAA
>QHOP01000209.1 GCA_003219345.1 Verrucomicrobiota bacterium | reverse complement strand
CGCGAGCGCGCCCCCGTCGCTGTGGCCCAGCCAACGCGAAACAGTTGGGATGTCCACGCCCGATTCAATGCAGCGGGTCGCGAACAAGTGGCGCAGATCGTGATGGGTGATCCTTTCCATGCCGACGGCCCTTGCGGCACGGTTCATCGCGCCTTGGCATTCGCGGACACGCATCACGCGGTCGTCCGGCTTTGCGTCCGCTCGCTCGGCTTTTAATCGGCCAAGCAGCGCCGCCATTTCGGGAATCATCGGTACACGCCGGATGCTCCTATTCTTGGTGCCGGTTTCCAGGTCGCCGCGCACGACGATTTCACTCTTCTCGAAATCGCAGTCGGACCAAGTGACGTTCGCGGCCTCAGAAAGTCGAAATCCACCGAAAGCCAAAAAATGAATGAGGTCGGCGCACGCGCGGAATTCCCCGCCTTTGAAGGTTTCGATGTCCTTCACGAAACGCTCAAATTGATCGCCGTCAGGCAAGACCAGATGCTTCGAGGTAACCCTTGCCCGTTTGATGACCGCAGCCGGGTTGCGGAACAGCGCCCCGACTTCCATGGCGGCGTTGAAGACGGCCCGTAGTACGCCGATTGCAGCGTTATACCGTGTTGCGGAGTACTGACCGCTGAACTTGGCTGCCCATGTCTTGCACTCGCCCTCTGTGATCTTGCGAACGTCGCAGGCTCCAATTCCCGGCCAGGACTTCAGAATTGCCGTAATGACCTCCATGCGGTAGTGCTTCGCGGACGGCTTCAACAGATGGCTCGCTTCGGTCTGCGTTTTGAAAATGGCAAGCGCATCTCCGAACGTCATTCGGCCCTTGCTGGCGACCTCGCGAACTTCTGCGGCTTCGCGCTCGCTTTTCTCCAAGTCGGCCAGCCGCAGCCTGCCAATAGAAATCCGGTCCGTTTTGAGGCTCTTCCGAATGAGCTTGCCTCGCACGCGGAATCTTGCGAAGTACATTTTCGGTAGGGGAGAGGTGGCCGAGTGGCTGAAGGCGGCGGTTTGCTAATTCACAAACGCACTTTTTCCGCGTTTGGATGCGCTGGGCTATGCTTGCAAAACCCGTGTCGTTGTTGACGATTTCGCGTTTTTGCTTTTTCTCCCTTTGGCTGCGATTGGCCCGAAAAATGGCAACCAGTATCAAAAAGCAGTATCAGATTTCCTCGGCGAAGGACCGATGTGATTCGCTTCTGAAAACCAGACGACTTGGAGCTTCCCCTCATAACCTTCGATGACTCGCTCTCCGTCCATTTCAACGGCGAGGAAATCAAAGTCAACGGTGCCTTGCCCTGCAATAGGTAGCCGGATTGGCGCGGAGGATGAGCGCTTCCGCCTGGCGTTCCGCGTCGCCGGTGATTTCGACGGACTCGGGCGGTAGCTTACCTGGCGTCCCTTAGGGCTTGGACGAGCGCTTCGGGCGCGTGCCGTTCCTTGTAGCCTTCGAGGAAAAGCTTCGCACGGATGATGCCCTTGGTATCGACAATGAACGTGCCAGGGTGCGGAATGCCGCTCCATCGCTCCGGCGCTTCCTTGTTGCGAATGCCGTAGGCGTCGATGGTCTTGCTGCCGGCGTCGGAGAGGAGTGGATAGCTGATGGCGCTGTTTGCGGCGAAGCGTTTGAGGATGGCTGGAGAATCGTAGCTGATGGCCACAAGCTGGCCGCTGGTTGCCTCGATTTCCTTCAAGCTGGATTGCAGTTGGACCAACTGCTTCTTGCAGTAGGGTCACCAATCCGCCGAGCGGAAAAAGACCAGTGCCACCGGGCCTTTCTTGAGCAGCGACTCCAGGGAAACGTCGCGGTCGTTCTGGTCTTTGAGCGTGAAGGCTGCCGCTTTTTGTCCGACGGCCAAGCCGGCTTTTTCCGGCGCGGCGGGTTCGGCGGCGATCGCGTCCAGCGCCATCAGCAGGTGGCCGCCAATCAGGCTCGCGGCAAGTCGGGTCAGTTTCATTCTGGAATTTGTAGCGGTCGATATTCGGAGGGTCACTTTTTTTCTCGGGCGATTTGCTCCTTCTGCCAGCCCCAGTCGATGCCGTTCGTCCCGTAAAACTTGTCCGGGTGTTCCAGCGCCCAGATTTGTTTGCGGATGCGCCAGTTGCCGGCGTCGAGGTCGCGCGCTTGAGTCAACTTCACCAGTGCTTCGTTGGTCTTGCCTTGGCGCAGCAGCACCAGGCCGTGCGTGAAGGGAATCGTCGCGTCGGAGGGCCGCAAGCGGGCGGCGGCTTCGCATTCGACGAAGGCGGCCTGATAATCGCCCGCGCGCTCCAAGGCTTGCGCAAGTGCCAGGCGCGCGTCCGCGTCGGAGGAAGTGCGCGCAACCTGGGCGCGGAGTTCGTCGAGGGACATAGCGGTGGCGGATTCGCGCGTCTGGCTGCGCACTGTGCTGACGGGTTCGCGCAGGATTTCCTCAACCTGTGCGAGGAATTCCTTCGACGGCCCGCCGCCTTGCAGCCGAATGATGCCCACCTCATCCACGAGGAACGAAACCGGAATAGCTTTCAGGCCAAACGCCGCGCCGAAAATGTCTGCGGTGTCCACAGCCACGGGGAAAGTGACGCCATACTTCTTTATCCACGGAGTGACGACCTCCGGCCCTTGCACGTCCACGGCGATGGAAAGGAGAGTGAAGCGGTTGGTGCGATGGCGCTCGAAAAATTCCTGCCAGACCGGCAGGTCGTGGCGGCATCCTCACCAACTGGCCCAACTGTTGATGAGCACGCGCTGGCCGCGCAATTCGTCGAGGGAAACCGGCGCGCCGCCGAGTTTAGAGAGGCGCAGGTTGGGCGCAATGCCGCCGACACGCACCGGACCGGTCGTGGCGGAAGACTCACGCGGCGCGAGAATCAGTGCGACGTGCCGGCGGCTTTCGTCGAAGTTCGCCGTAAGATGCATCGCGTCGCACAAAGGCGCCACGGGCACGAGCCAATCGTCGCCGTCGGTCAGCACGGACTTCAGCGGCGCGCATCTCTCCTGTCCGCAGACGACAAACTCTGCGCGGCCCGGCAGCCGTTTGACCACCATGCCCGCCTCGCGTTCCAAGACTGCGGCGGCGACATGGGCCTCACCGTTCCGAACGAGGACTGGCAGGGGCGCGGCGCATACCAGCGTGGTGAGCACCGCCGTCAGGGTAAGTGTCAGTAGTCTCGTTGCAGGCATGGCGCAGAATAGAGGCGAGGCATCGGTGCCGCAAACTAATTAGACACGCGCGATACGTAGCGCTAATGTTGCCACAGTGCTATGATTTTCCTGCTTTTCGGCAGTTCGTCAATCGCTGGTTCATCAGCTCGTCGGTCATTCGGTCTTCAACAATTTGAGCAGTTCGGCGCGCGGCACCAGCAACTTGCCCCGCAACGCCCGACACGCCTTGAGCTCTCCGCGCTGAATCAGCCGGTAAATGCTGAAATAGTGCA
>QHOP01000208.1 GCA_003219345.1 Verrucomicrobiota bacterium | reverse complement strand
CGGGGTTGAGGGCTTACGGGTGGCTATCCGCTCTCGGTTGGGCTTCGGCACAGGGCAGTGGATTCGCCATCGCCAGGATCGCGGCCGAAGGCCCGGTGGCATTTGCCCAACATGCGAACGACCCTATCGCCCGCCAGCTTCTGGCCGACCCGCACGCGGAACAAACTCAAATGATCATACTCATCGTGATCACTGTTCTCTCCCTTGTACCCATCGCGTACTATGCTCGGGCGGTGCGGCAACGCCTCGGGGGCCGCGCCCGGTCCAACCAGCGTGGGGGTGGCTATGAGGAATGATTTCAACCTTCACTCTCGCCGCTTTCGTCTGAAAACGGACACCAAAACGGACACCAAACGGATAAAGAACGACAGGGTTGGATAAAATCCATTACGCTTGAATCGCCAATAGAATCAGGCATATTTGAACCGCAATCGCTGGAAAAGACGGTCAATCCCGGCCATTGGCTCCATTTTCCGGTGTTTGGGCATCAGAAGGTTATGAAATCATCGGAACCGGGTTTCAGTGGATGCTTCCGCGCCGGGCCTCTTCCGTGGGAAGTCGATTTAAACGGAGTTAACGGTTTCGCTGGTCGCTTGCCACGGTTCGAAGGGCGCTTCAGGCCCGGTCGCGCTTGTGAACAGGCGTGCTTACGCTGACAAAAATCACGTCTGCACAACATTTCTTGCTGGACAAGTCGCTTGATAAGATCGACAAAAGAAGGAATCCGTGTTGTCGATTGTGAACAAAGAACTGCGCATCCTGGTCCTGGAAGACGTAGCTGATGACGTGGAGCTGATCAATCGTGAATTGCGCAAAAGCGGTCTCGCCTTTCGCTGCAAGCGCGTGGACACCCGCGAGGATTTCGTCCGTGAGCTGGAGCATAATCCGCCTGACCTGATTTTCTCCGACCACGGCCTTCCAACGTTCCACGGATTCTCGGCGCTGGCCATCGCCCGGAACCAGTGTCCGGACGTTCCGTTCATCTTCGTCACCGGTTCCCAAGGGGAGGAAATGGCGGCGGAAACGTTCAAAGGCGGCGCAACGGATTACATTCTGAAAGACCGGCTGTCGGGCCTCGTCCCCGCGGTGCAGAGGGCATTGCACCTGGGGGAGGAACGAGCGCGTCGCCAGGCTGTCGAGCATGCGTTGCGGGAAAGCGAGGAACGCTTCCGCATGTTGGTCCAAGGGGTGGAGGACTACGCCATTATTATGCTCGATCCCGAAGGCCACATCACCAGTTGGAACACCGGCGCGGAATTGGTCCAGGGTTACGGGGCCGGCGAAATCATCGGCCGTCATCTTTCCTGTTTCTACATTACCGAAGACGTCAAGCGCGGGAAGCCGGAGAAGGCTTTGGAGCTGGCGAAGGCCGAGGGCCGCTTTCAAGAAGAAGGCTGGCGGGTGCGCAAGGACGGCACGCCGTTCTGGGCCAACGCGGTCATCACGACTTTGCGCGACCCTCACGGGGAATTGCGCGGCTTCGCGCTGGTGACTCGCGACGTGACCGAACGGAAGCAGGCACAGGAGGCATTGCAGAGGAGCGAGGAACGCTACCGGCGGCTGGTGGAGCGTTATCCGGATGCGTTTCTTGTCCCGAACGACAGCCGGATCGCGTCCGCCAATTCAGCGGCTGCCCGCCTGCTTGACGATGTCCGGCGGTGTCTGAACATAAAATTCAAAATCATCGGGCGCATGACCTCCATTTCTATTGATTCGCAAAACAGGACGATCAACTTGCAACTGGATTTAAACGGAGAATCGGCTCCGGTAGAAGTAAACGTCCGCGGATACACGCTCCGGGAGGAAAAAGGAGCAGCCTTCCTTCAATTGGGATTCGTCGAGACTTCGCGGAAATGGATCAATGCCATGTTCGAACGGCATTTCCCTCAGCGACGCTTGGAAGTGACCGGATGGGAAAAACTGATCAAGGCCCTCCTCTAAGCGCCGGCAGACAGGCACAGCCAAATCGAATAGGTCCGATCCCAATACGGCCGCCTTCTGCGATGTCAATCGCCGGCGCGCTGGTGCATCCGCCGAAAATTACCAGTCATATGCGAGCGTTTCATTTCGCACCTCCGCTATTCTGGTTCATCCGTTGTTCAAGTTTTTCGAGCCGTTGTTTCAGCTCCGTTATCTCCGTTTCCTTCTGTTCGACCTTCTGAATCAACCTCTGAATCGCCGCCAACGCCACGCCGGCTTCGTCCACCGTGGCAATGTGTCGGTCATCTTCGCCAACGGCAAAGGCAGCGTGAAAGTCCTGTGCCATCGGGCCGATGTGTCGGACCGATTCCCTCTGGCTCTTGTAATTCCAGGTTTGAATGGGCAACTGCGCCAGGCGGTCGAGCAACTCACGCGAATTGACCGGCGCGAAATTGGTTTTGGCGTTGCGATCGCTGAGTGATGACCACGAGCCACTGCCGGCAGGCAGCGCCACACCGGCGACCGGCACGCCGTTGCTGTCCACGCCGGACACAAAACGGACACCACCCGTGGCGCGCACGGCGAATTCATTCGTTTGCGAGGACGGGAAATCAAAAAATCCTGATGAATCGGCCCAGACAAAGGCGCCGTTGTGCTTGGCGTTAGCGTGGCGACCTGCAGCGAAGCTGTAGTTGCCAGC
>QHOP01000112.1 GCA_003219345.1 Verrucomicrobiota bacterium | reverse complement strand
CAGCAGGCGCGGCATGTCCTTGATCGGCACACCTTCGCCCGGCCCGCGCGGATAGCGGATAAAACAGGGATGCTTCTGGTGCGTCGCGGTGAACATCATGTCCACCAGCTCGTCCTCGTCCTTGGGCGCCATCGCGATGAGGTTCGGCAGGCAGCGCAGGTAAGCGATGTCGAACAATCCGTGGTGCGTCGGGCCGTCGTTGGCGGACAGGCCGGCGCGGTCCATGCAGAAAATCACCGGCAAATCCTGCAAACAAACGTCGTGGTGCAGACAATCGTAGGCACGCTGGAGGAAGGTCGAGTAAATCGCGCAGACGGGATGGTAGCCCATCGTCGCCATGCCGGCGGCGAAGAGGACGGCGTGTTCCTCCGCGATGCCGACGTCGTAGTAACGATTGGGCATCGCCTTCTCCAAAGCCTTCAGCCCGGTGCCGCTCGGCATGGCCGCGGTGATGCCGATAACGGAGTTGTCCTTTTGACAGAGCTTGACCATCGCCTGGCCGAAAACATCCTGCCAATTAGGCGGCGCGTCGGGTTTGGGCGCGGGTCCCGCGCCGGTCTTGATGTCATACGGGCCGGTGCCGTGGAATTTTTCGGGGTGCTGAATCGCGACGTCGTAGCCTTTGCCCTTTTTCGTCAATACGTGCAGCACGACTGGCAGGCCGGATGTTTTGGCGTATGTCAACACGTTGATCAACAGCGGCAGGTCATGGCCGTCAATTGGCCCGATGTAGCGCAAGCCCATTTCCTCGAAGATGACGCTGTTGCCGAAACCGCCACGGCCGTCCGCGCCCAGAGAACTGTCGGCGGGCCGCAAAGTGACTTCGGTGACGGCACCTTTGAAGCCCTCCTCGGCTTTGTGCGCTAGCCTAAGAGCCAGCTTTCCTTTCGGCAGGCGTTTCATCAAACGCTCGAAATCCTTGTGCAACCGGTTATAGGAAGGGTGCGTGATGATTTTGTTCAGGTAATGGGCGATCGCCCCGACATTCTTGGCAATGCTCCATTCGTTGTCGTTCAGAATGCCGATAAAGCGCTTCGTCGTGTAGGCGATGTTGTTGAGCGCCTCGAAGGAAATGCCGTTGGTCAACGCCGCGTCGCCAAAGATACAAACCACATTCTCGTCGCTGCCGCGTTGATCGCGCGCCGCGCACATGCCGAGCGCCGCCGACAACGCGGTGCCGGCGTGGCCCGCGCCGTAACAATCGTGCTCGCTTTCAGTGCGGAGCGCGAAACCGTTCAAACCGTCGGTGGTGCGGATGGTGTGAAAGCGGCTCTTGCGGCCGGTAAGGAGTTTGTGGACGTAGCTTTGATGGCTCACGTCCCAGACGAACCGGTCTTTTGGCGTGGAGAAGACGCGATGCAGCGCGATGGTCAGCTCCACCACGCCGAGGTTGGGGCCGAGGTGGCCGCCGTTTTTGGAAAGGACGGTAATGAGTTCGTGGCGGATTTCCTCGGCCAGTTGCTGCAACTGGTCCAGCTTGAGTTTCTTGACGTGTGCCGGGCTGTCCACCATGTCGAGGTATCTGTTCATAGGCGGCGAAGGAAAGAATTGGAGTAAGGGAGTGATGGAGTGATGGAGTGATGCTTAGAAAATGAAACCATGACTCCAACACTCCAATGCCCCCAGGTTGTTCGGGGTTGCTTTCAAGTTGGAAGAGATTATTCCGCGGGTGAATCGTCCCCGCGGTTGACGGATTTGAGTTGGAGTTCGCCGGAAGCGTTTTTCTCCAATTGCTGAATTTTCAGCTCGGCTTCGGCCAGCTTGGCCTGGCAGACCCTGGCGAGGCGCGTGCCTTCCTCGAAGCGCGCCAAGAGCGTTTCCAGCGGCAATTCATCGGACTCCATCTCCTCGACGATGCTTTCGAGCTTCTTTAGCGCGTCTTCAAAAGGCAGGTCTTTGCTGGCGGTGGTCTGAGCGGCGGCCGTTTTAGCTGTCTTCGACATGAGGCGAAAGTTAGAATAAACCGGGCCGGGCGTCCAGTCGATTGTGCAGAGGGAACACCTCGATAAATTAGCCTTCCGCCACGCTGCGGATTTCTCCCTTTTTCAACCGAGTCTTCAATCGCTGGCCCTGCTTCACTTCTGTTGCGTCACGAATGACCTGGCCCGTCTCAGCATCGAACGTGACCGAGTAGCCGCGTTCGAGAACATTTGTCGGAGAAAGCAGCCGCAATCGGGCTTCAAGCGTGACAAAACGGTTTTGAGAATCTTTCACTCCCTGATGTGTCCGCTCGCACAAGCGGCGGTCCAACTCGCGCCAACTCTCAAGTCGGCGCGCCAGGAATTGTCCGGGTCGAACGCGCAGCAGGCGGTGACCCACGTCGTGCCAAACGGTCCTGCACTCGCGCCAACGGTATTTCACTCCGCGCAGCAGACCCGATTGCAAATCGTCGAGGAGTTGCAGCTTCTCGTTCAACCGACGCTTCGGATGGGAGCGGGCGATGCGTTCCGTCAGTTGTTCAAGATTTTCCCGTTCGCGTCCAAGCCGCTGATGAATGCGCTGCCCCATCCAGCCGGGCGCTTCGGCCACAAACTGGCGGCTGGCGAACACGCCCTCGGTGATGATTTCTGCGGCGGCGCTCGGCGTGGCCGCCCGCACGTCGGCGACGAAATCGCTGATGGTGAAATCAATCTCGTGGCCGACGGCGGAAACGACCGGGACGACCGATTCAAAAATGGCGCGCGCGACGACTTCCTCGTTGAACGCCCAGAGGTCTTCGAGACTGCCGCCGCCGCGCGTGACCAAAATCAAATCGAGGCGCGTTGAATCGTTAAACCGCTGAACCGTTGAACCGTCTTCCGATTCAACGATTAAACGATTCAACGGTTCAACGAATTGTGCAAACTCATTCAACCGCCGGATCGCCGCGGCGATTTCTTCCGCCGCGCCTTCTCCCTGCACGCGGCAGGGAACGAAAATGATTTCGAGATTCGGATTGCGCCGCTGAATCACGTGCAACACATCGCGAATCGCTGCGCCGGTGGGCGAGGTCACCAGTCCGATGCGTTGCGGATATTTCGGCAACGACCGCTTGCGTTCCGGCGCGAACAACCCTTCGGCCTGGAGCTTGCGTTTGAGCCGTTCAAACGCCAGTTGCAGCGCGCCGACGCCTTGCAGTTCGACGGCGCGGACGATGAGTTGATACTGCCCGCGCGGCTCGTAAACGGTAAGGTCGCCCTGGACGAGGAGTTTCTGGCCATCCTGCAAAACCTCGCGGTTCACCACCGCCTCGCCGCGAAAGAGCACGCAGCTCAACTGCGAGTTGGCGTCCTTGAGCGTGAAATAAATGTGGCCGGAGCTTTGGACGCGCAGGTTGGTCACTTCACCGGTCACCCAGACCAGGCCAATCTCCTTTTCGAGCAGGCGCTTCACCTGCGAGGTCAGTTCGCTGACGGTCAGCACCCGCCGCGTCGTCTCGGTCGGAAACAACTCGCCGAAGTCCCATTGGGATTTGGGATTACGGGCCATGGTTGGGTGGCGCCGCCTTGTTCGCGGCTTCGAGTTGTCGAGTGATGACCTGCGCCGCGTTGCGAATGACCGGATCAGAATTCGTCAACGCGGGTTTCACCGCCGGGAGCAGTTCGGGACCCCCCAATTTCGCGTGCTCGAGAGCAAGCGCAATGTCGATCCGAATCCAATCGTTGGTATCCGCGAGGGCACGGACCAATTCCGGACGGAACGGCGCAAAACTGAACTTCGAATAGTTCAGCGCGTAATGCTGAATGACGCCCGCGGCGTACAGGCGCGTTCGCGGATTTGGAGCTCCCAGTAATCGGACCAGGCGCGGCACGCTCTTCTCTGGCGAATCGTCGCGCACGTTGAGCAGCACCAAACTGGCGGCGTTGGCCAGAGTGTCGGCAGGTATCGGTTGGCGCACCCGTCGTCGGAGTGACTGCGGCAGCTTGCCGTAAGCAACGCGATAGAAACGGATCCAATCGGTCTCCCGCCGGTCCAGTGATTCGACAAGGAACGCGATGCCGTTTGTGCCCATCTGGTTGAATGTGGCAATCGCGCTAGTTTGTGACGTGCCGGCTCCATTTGGAGCAAACACGTCGCGCAGCCACGCTTCACCGTAACGTCCGCCGTAACTCGGACCGGTTGACCAGCTGCTCGCCCACCCGACAAGGACAGCCAACACGATCGTGGCGGCCGCCGCTATTCCCCAATGGAACGTCAGTCGCCGTTTGGTTTTGTTGTTTTCCGCTTTCAAGGCATCACTTGCTCTGAGATTCGCGTGATGTTGACCGCTTTGCCGCTGGCTCCATCAATTTCCACGACCGCCCCCTGCAACAAAACCCGCTCCTTCGCCACCTCAAACCGCTGTGGCTGGCTGGTCAAAAAACGTTTGATGACCGGCTCGATTTCGCGGCCCAGCACGCTTTCGTGCGGGCCAGTGAACCCGGCATCGGTCAGGTAAGCCGTGCCGCCTGGGAAAATCTGCTCGTCCGCCGTCTGCACATGCGTGTGCGTGCCCACCACCGCGCTCACCTGGCCGTCCAGCATCCGCGCGAACGCGATCTTCTCCGAGGTCGCCTCGGCATGGAAATCCACGAAGATGATTCTGGTCTGTTCGCGCAGCCGTTCGACTTCCTCGCGTCCGATTCGAAATGGATTCTCGAGAACGGGCATGAAGGTGCGGCCTTGCAGATTCAAAACCGCAATTGAATTCCGAATTCCGAATTCCGAATTCCGAATTTCAAAGACGGCGCTCCCCTGCCCCGGCGTGCCGGGCGGATAATTGAGCGGACGCAGAAATCGCTTCTCGTTTTCCAGCAGCGCGATGACCTCCTTTTGGTCCCAGAGATGGTCGCCGCTGGTGATCACGTCCACCCCTGCGGAGAAGATTTCCTCAGCGGTCTTCGGCGTGATGCCGGAACCACCGGCGGAATTCTCGCCGTTGGCAATCACAACGTCCAGGTTGTGCCGCTGGCGGAGTTGCGGAACAAGGTGTTTGACGGCGCGACGACCCGGTTCACCCACAATGTCGGCGATGAAAAGAAGCTTCACGGGCGCAAGCGTAATCGAGCGTCTGCATTTTAGAATTTCAAATTTCGCATCGGGATCAAGATAGCCACAAAGAGGCACAAAAAGCACAAAACAAGTCGTTTTGAACAAATCAGACGCGGCAGACTTCACTGCCGGACCAAAATGAATCGAACTCCGCCGGTCCATGTGATGGGCACTTTTTGCGTCTTTTGCGCCTTTTTGCGGCCATCCAACAGACGGCGCCTCATTTTCGATTTGCCTTTCTGCGAAGGTCGCATTGACTTGGTGGCATGAAAACCATCCGATGCATTCTAATCCTCGTTCTCTGTTCGCAACTGGCCGCCTTTCCCCTCCGGGCGCATCCCGATGCTGACACGCGCGTCGTCGCGGAGGAAATGGCCGCGGCCGCAAACAATCTTCTGGCGACGTTGACGCCGGAACAGGCCGCCCAGGCCACGTATCCGCAGAACGACAACGAGCGGTTCAACTGGCATTTCATTCCACGCGAACGCAAAGGGCTTCCCTTCAAGGAAATGGCCCCGGAGCAAAAGCATCTCGCGCACGCGCTGTTGAGCACCGCGCTGAGCCATCGCGGTTACTTGAAGGCTTCGACCATCATGAGCCTGGAACAGGTGCTCCGCGACCTCGAGCAGGGCAAAGGCCCGCCCCGCGACCCGGAGCGTTATTTCGTGACGATTTTCGGCAGGCCCGACGCGAAAGCGACGTGGGGCTGGCGCGTGGAAGGCCATCACCTCTCGCTGAACTTCATGCTCGTCGAAGGCAAAGAGATTTCCGTCACGCCGTCTTTCCTCGGCTCGAATCCGGGCGAAGTCCGCGAAGGACCGCGCAAAGGGTTGCGCGTGCTCGGCGCCGAAGAGGATTTGGCGCGCCAACTGGTCAGCTCGTTGAACGACGAGCAGAAGAAGGCCGCCATTTACACCAACACCGCGCCGCGAGAGATCATCACCGGCAACGACCGCAAAGCCAGAGCGCTGTCACCGATGGGCATTCCCGCGGCGAAACTGAATGCGGCGCAAACCGAATTGGTTTGGCAGCTCATCCGGGAATACGTTTACCGGTATCGCCCGGAAATCGCAGACCATGACTTGAAGAAAATCGAGCAGGCCGGAACGAAGAACCTTTATTTTGCCTGGGCCGGCAGCACCGAACCGAAGCAAGGCCATTACTATCGGGTGCAAGGTCCGACGTTCCTGATGGAATACGACAACACCCAGAACGACGCGAACCACATTCACGCCGTCTGGCGCGATTTCGAACACGATTTTGGAGACGATCTGCTGCGCGAACATTACGAACGAACGCCACACCCGAAATAGGAGCCCTGCTGCAGTTCCGGACTCGGCGCAAATTATCGAGGGCGCTCCGTTGGCATCGGGACAAAAAATCTTTCTCCCTATACCGGCCGCAGGTAAACTTGCGCAGGTGAATATGTCTCCGGACACCAAGGTTTCGTTGACCATTGAGGATATCGCTTTCGGTGGCGAAGGTGTCGCGCGATTGAATGGCTTCGTCGTGTTCGTTCCCTTCGTGCTGCCAGACGAAGTCGTCGAAGCCGAAATCACCGAGGTCAAAAAGAAATTTGCGCGGGCGAGGTTGTTGAGGGTTTTGAGGGCGTCGCCCGACCGCGTCGCGCCGGAGTGCCGGTACTTCGGCGACTGCGGCGGATGTCAGTATCAGCACGTTGGCTACGCCGCCCAACTGCGGATCAAACACAAACAGATCACCGATTTATTCCAGCGCATCGGAGGTTTTGCGGGGAGCGCCATCGAGCCGGTGGTCCCCTGCCTGCAACAGTACGGCTATCGCAATCGCATCATGGTTCGCAGCCAATGGGACAAGTTCAAAAAGGGATTGAACATCGGTTTCATCCGACACGACAACCGTCTCGTGTTGGACATTGAGGAATGCAAAATCGCCGGGCCGGCGCTCAACGAACAAATCAACCGGGTCCGCGCCGAACCGCCCGCTAAGGGCGGTCTCAAGGTGGCGCTGCGCGAGGCGCCGGAAGGATGGGAGGTGCCGCGCGATTCGTTCTTTCAAAGCAATTTCTTCATGCTGCTGAAACTCGTGGACGCCGTGCGCGAACGCCTGCGCGACAGCGGCGTGCGGCATCTCGTGGACGCCTATTGCGGCGTCGGCTTCTTTGCGGTTGAACTGGCGGACCTCGTGGAATCGTTTGCGGGGGTCGAAATGGATCAGCTGGCGATCAAAGCCGCGCGACGCAACGCCGCGAACCGGCAGCGCACCAACGGCGAATTTCTGGCGGGCAACGTCGCCGAGGTTCTGCCGGAATTGTTGCAACGATTTCCTCCCACCGCAACCGCTGTGGTCGTCGATCCTCCCCGCGTTGGCTGTTCGCCTGCGAGCCTCGGACTGCTTCGGCAAACGCGTCCGGCACAGGTCATTTACGTCTCCTGCCACCCGGCGACGCTGGCGCGCGACTTGAACGTTTTGTGCGGCGGAGAAGTCTATGAGTTGGTGAAAGTCATTCCGTTGGACATGTTTCCCCAGACGCAACACGTGGAATGCGTGGCGGATTTGCGGGCCCGACCGGCGTTGTGAGTCGCAAAGCAGCCTTGCCAACCGGCGTCGCTTGGTTTCAACTCTGGCCGGCTCAATTCTATGGAAAATCAGGACAAGTCCGGTGTTGTGCGATCGCGTCTGCCATGGTTGATGACTGCGGCGGCACTGGTGGTTTATGTGCTGACACTGAACCGGTGGGTCTCGCTGTCCAGCTTGCCGGTCGTTTCCACGATCGCAAGCAAGGATTTCGCGCCCCCATTGAGCGCACCGTTGCATTTCCTGTTGACCTTCCCGTTTCGCTGGCTGCCGGTCGGCTGGCAGCCGGTCGCTTTGAACGCGTTCGCCGCGGTGTGCGCATCGTTGACCCTGGGTTTGCTGGCACGGTCCGTTGCGCTCCTGCCCCACGACCGCACGCGTGAGCAGCGGCAGCGTGAAACAAATGAGTTTTCCCTGTTGAGCATTCCGGCCGCGTGGGCCCCGCCATTATTCGCCGTGATAGCGTGCGGACTGCAGTTGACTTTTTGGGAACACGCCACCACGGCAACCGGCGAAATGCTCAATCTGCTCCTCTTCGCGTACGTCATCCGGTGCCTGCTGGAGTATCGCATCTTCCAGCGTGAGAGCTGGCTGATGCGCTCGGCGCTGGTTTACGGCATCGCTGCCACCAACAACTACGCGATGATTGGCTTCTTCCCGGCCTACCTTGTCGGGCTGATCTGGATCAAGGGATCGGATTTCTTCGAATTTCGGTTCATGGCCAGAATGTTTGGCTGGGGAACTGCCGGATTGACGCTTTATCTGTTGCTGCCGTTGCTCAATGCGCTGAGTGGCCAATCCGGTCTTACGTTCTGGCAGGCGCTGCGATTTGAACTGGCCGGACAGAAAAGCTTTCTCTTTGCCCCTGAGCTTCGGTCCATCGCTTTCTGGGCGGGTCTGACTTCGCTGTTGCCCGCCCTGATCATTGGCATTCGCTGGCCTACGTCCTTTGGTGACACCAGCGCTGCCGGCGCTGTCCTGACGAGAACAACATTTCCCATTGTGCATGCAGTGTTTTTGGCCGCCGGTATTTGGGTCGCTTTCGATGCCCCGTTCTGCGCCCGGACGTTGGTGGACAAAAGACTTCTCCAGCAACTGGATGAACCTTTCGGCGGCATATCCTTTTTGACTTTTTACTATTTAGGCGCGGTATGCCTGGGTTACTTCCTTGGATATTTCCTGTTGATCTTCAGGCAGCAGACCGCGAAAACCTGGCAGAGAATATCGGCCGGCACTCGACTCCTGAACCGCGTCGGCGCGGTCGCGATCTGGATAGCCGTGATCGGCTTGCCGGTTGGTCTTTGGTCCAAGAACGCTTCGGTAGTTCGGGCGACCGACGGTTCGTTGCTCCATGAATTTGCGCGCCGGATGACGCTCGGATTACCTGTGAGTCGTGCCATCGCGCTTTCCGATGATCCGCTTATCCTGTTACTCGCGGCAGAAGAGTTGCAGAAAAGCGAGACGGGAGACGATCACATTCTGGCCGATACGCGTCTGTTGCCATACGCTGTTTATCAGGAGTCGTTGCACAAACGTTTCCCCCAACACTGGCCGGTGCTGCCAACCTCCGAGGCGGCCGTGGCGGCCTTTGACCCCCTCTATTTAATGTATGAGGTAAGCGGTCTGGCTCAAAGCAACCTGGTCTATTATCTGCATCCGAGCTTCGGTTACTATTTTGAACCGCTTTATCTGCAGCCCCACGGCCTGGTTTATCACCTCGCACGTTACGCCACAAACGCGATCACGCCACGGGCACTGTCAGACGCGACCGTACAGGAAAACCAGAAATTCTGGCGCGACGCGCGTCCCGCTCTCGACCGGTTGACCCTTCTAATCAGCAAGGGGATTAACGATGCCCGCGCGGTTGGCCGCTGGTATTCGCGCGCCCTGAATTGGTGGGGCGTGGAATTGCAAAGGCTGGGACACCTTGACGATGCCGCGCAGGCTTTCGCGTTGGCGCGGAAGTTGAACCCGGGAAACGTGGCGGTCGAACTCAATTCGAGTTTCAATCAGGTGCTCCGCACCAAGGCGTCAAAACCGGCGGAAACGAAAAAATCGCTTGAGGAAAAATTTGGCCGGTATCGGACCTGGAACGCATTGCTGGCCGTAAATGGACCGATCGATGAGCCGGACATTTGTTTTCGCCTCGGGCAGACACTCGCGTCGCAAAGCCTTTTCCGCCAGGCGGCATTGCAGTTCACGCGCGTCCTTGAGCTGGAACCGGACAACCTCGACGCCCGCTTCTGGCTGGCCAATGTCTTTTTGGCTGGTCGGATCCCGGACAAAGCGCTCGAGGTCATCAATGAAATCCGCAACCGCGCCGCCTCGCGTCCGCTCACCTCCACCAACCAGGTCGAACTTGCGCACATCGAGGCGATGGCGCAGCTTGGCAAAGGCGAAACCAACGCCGCCGAGGCGCTGCTGCTCAAGGCGCGGCAACAGCATCCTCAAAATGAAACCCTGCTGCGCGCGCTGGCCGAATTTTATGACCAGACCCAACGCCCAACCAACGCGCTCGCGGTTATCGAAGAGCAATTGAAGCTCAGACCGGACGATGCCGCCGCGTTGCTCAACAAGGCGTATCTCTGCATGAAACTGGAGGCCTACGACCAAGCCAAAGCAGCCATCGCAGCCGTGCTCAAGAAAGAACCGGACAACGCCCGGGCCCTGCTCGACCAGAGTGCCGTTTGCATTCAAACCAAAGCCTACAAGGAAGCAATTGATCCCATCAACAAACTGCTCAAGCTGCAGCCCGCGAATCAGGCCGCGCTCATGAATCGGGCCATTGCCTATCTCCAGAGCGGTCAGCTCGACGCCGCCCGGAATGATTATGAGGCGATCCAGAAAGCGTTGCCGACCGCGCACGCAGTTTACTATGGGCTGGGCGAAATCGCCTTCCAGCGAAAGGACGTTCCCTCCGCCATCAAACACTACGAAGCCTATTTGAAATACGCGCCGCCTGACACGAAGGAGGCAAAGCAAATCGCGGAACGGCTTAAGCAAATGAAAATGCCGGTGAGCCACTGACCCACAGGAATGCGCGTCACGCATGTCATCACGCGGCTCATCGTCGGTGGCGCGCAGGAAAACACGGTGGGGTCGGTGCTTGGGCTTCGTCTCAATCCCGACGTGGAAGTCAACCTGATTTCCGGCCCGGCCTCGGGACCCGAAGGCTCGCTCGAACCACAGATCATTGGCGTGCCGAACCTGCTCACTATTCTGCCTGAACTGGACCGGCCGATTCACCCCTGGAAAGACGTTCTGGCCTTCCGCCGGCTCACCGCCGTCTTCCACGAACAGCGGCCCGAAATCGTCCACACCCATAGCGGCAAAGCCGGGATTCTGGGCCGGCTCGCGGCGCACCGCGCCGGCGTGCCCATCATCGTGCATACGATCCACGGCCCTTCTTTTGGACGGTTCCAGAATGCCCTCGCCAACGCGTTGTTTGTCTGCGCGGAACGCTACGCCGGAAAGTTCACGACGCACTTCGTTGCGGTGGCCCGTGCGATGACCGACCGTTATCTGGCCGCCGGGATCGGTCGGCCCGTACAATACACGCGCATATTCAGCGGTTTTCCCTTACAACCATTTTTGTCCGCCAAGGACGATCCCGACTTTCGTCAACGCCTCGGCATTGGCCCCGACGATTTTGTCGTCGGCAAAATCGCCCGGCTGTTCAAGCTCAAAGGTCACGACGATTTGTTTGCGGTCGCGCCGCAACTTCTGGAACGCTCTCCCCGGATGAAGTTCCTGCTCGTGGGCGACGGTCCCTGGCGCAAGCGTTTTGAAAACAGGGCCCGCGCGATCGGGTTGGCCAGCCATTTCATTTTCGCCGGACTCGTTC
>QHOP01000207.1 GCA_003219345.1 Verrucomicrobiota bacterium | reverse complement strand
CCGAAGACGCCGCATTTTCCTGTTTGAACAAAGGGCGAAACAACGACAGACTCGGCTTTGTAACCACATAAGCCATGTACACTCGTCGTTGTTCAAATGTATCGCGCCGCCAATTCATCGGCACTTCCGCGGCGTTGCTGCTCGCGCCGCGCCTGAAGGCGGCCGACGCCGGCGCCACATCGGCCGAGCCGATCATCGACATTCATCAGCACACGCATTATCACGGGCGGACCGACGATGAGTTGGTGGCCCATCAAAAGACGATGGGCGCCACGCTCACGGTGTTGCTGCCGGCGGGTTCGCCGGTGAACCGGCCTTCGACGCACGAGGGCAAGTCGAATGGCCTTCAAGCCGAATGCTACGGCAACGAATCGGTCGTGAACCTCGCGAAGGCGCATCCGAAGGAATTTCTTTTTTTCACCAACGAAGTGCCGGACCTGCCCGAGGCGCGGACGGAGATGGAAAAATATTTCAAACTCGGCGCGCGCGGCATCGGCGAGCAGAAGTTCGGCGTGGACTGCGATTCGGTCTATCTCGAGCGCGTCGCGGAACTCGCGCAGGATTACGGCGTGCCGGTGTTGCTGCACTTTCAACACGAGATGTACAACCTCCACATCGAACGGTTTCACAAAATCCTGAGAAAATTTCCCAAGGTAAATTTCATCGGCCACGCGCAGACCTGGTGGGCGAACATTGACAAGAATCACGCCGACCAGACGGTGCTTTATCCGAAAGGCAAGGTCACGCCCGGCGGCATCACCGACCGTTTGTTGAGCGATTACCCGAACATGTTCGGCGATTGCTCGGCCGGCTCCGGTTTGAATGGCCTGACGCGCGACGAAGATTTCACACCCGGCTTTCTCGATCGGCACCGGAACAAACTGGTGTTCGGCAGCGATTGCGAGGACGCGATGGGTTCCGGCCCGAAATGCCAGGGCGCGCAAATCATTGCGGCCATCCGCCGCTTCGCGGCGGGCAAGGGGATTGAAAGGAAAATTCTCTACGAAAACGCGAAGAAGCTGTTGAAATTGTAGAGACACGAATTCAATTCCAACCGAAAGCGCAGATCGAACGCATCGCCTCGTGCAAATCCGCGCAATTCGCGTCCAAAGGCAGTTCAGGCCGGCCGTTCAAATCCATACTCCCGCTCCACTTTGCAAATACGGATCTGGAATTGTTGATACCACGTCGATTTCCCCTTCGCCTGCGCCACGAGGTGTTCTTCGTCTCGTTTCCAGTTCTTGATGGCGTCCAGACTTGACCAGTACGAAACGGTGATGCCGACGCCATCGGCGTCGCGAACGGATTCAACGCCGAGGAAGCCGGGCTGTTGCGAAGCCAGCGCGAACATTTTGCCGGCCATTTCAGCGTAGGCATTGTCGTCACCACTCGTCCGTTGCGAAGTGAAGATGACCGCGTAGTAGGGTGGTTCAGGTGTGGAAGCGATCCGGTTCACGTGTTTCGAAAGTCGATTATTGGGAGGGACGCATTCTGCCGTCCAGAATATTGGGACGCAGACACTGCGTCCCTACCGTCGTTCACTTTAGATTCTCATCAAACAGTTTGTAAGCCATTTGCCGCATTTCAGGCGGGAACAGATGCCCGCAGTCGGGATGCTCGACGCGCAGGTTTTGCGCCACATGATAAAGTTCGAAGACTGGTCGCGCGGCGGTGACCACCGCGTCCACGCTGCGCCATTTGAAATTGGTGTCGCCGAGCGGAGCGTTGACGAAGACGTGTCGCGGCGCCAACGCGCCGATGAGTTCGTGAAAATCGAAGGGAATCTCGGTCAATCGCCCCACATATTGCGCGAGCCTGGGCATATACCGGGTTTGGCACCAGCCGCGTTCGGGTCTCCAAACTCCCGGATCGCCTCCGTAATAATCGGAGAAGGAGTCGAACCCGCAACTGGAAACGATGACCTTGATGCGCTCATCGAAGACGGCGGTGAAGATGGCATTGTGTCCACCCAGCGAATGGCCGATGGCGCCGAACTTTCCGCGCTTTACGAACGGCCACGATTCGAGCAGGTCGAGCCCGCGCAGGTTGTCCCAGATCGCCTTCATCGTTCCGCTCTGGTAGCCGAGCGCATTGAGATCGGGTTGATAATTGGCGAGCAACGGATAGGCCGGCGCGAGACAAACGTAACCGCGTCTGGCGAGTTCGACGCCGTATTGGTCGTTCGGGCTGTTGCCGAGGCCGACGACGACTTTCTGTCCGAGCGAATGGGTCTGGTGCAGGCAAAGGATGCCCGGGGCCTTCGCCTTACTGTTCAGCGCCGATTTCGGAATGAGCAAGTAGGCGGGCGCGCGCGATCCCGGCTCAGACGCATAAGTGAGGAAGCGTCGCACGTAATCACCACAGTCCACTTCTTCTTCCACCTTCACATCCAGCGGACACCGCTTTTCTTTTCCCGGCAAAGGTCCCATCACTTCCTGCATGGCGCGAACGATCGCGGCGCGGCGCTTTTGCCAATCCCGAACAGATTTGGCGGAGAGGGCGTGGCCTTTGGTGTTCAGAATCTCTCCATAAGCAGCGGGACGCGCGGCAACTCATGAGGGCACCTTGGAGCATTTGGGGCGATCAGGAAAGTCGGAAGAAGCCTCCAACACTGACAACTGCGACCTGGTCTGCTACAGTGATCGCCATGATTTGCATCGGGACTTCGGGTTTTCAATATCCGAACGGCCCCTTCACTGTTCGGTGATGCGGATGTTGCGGAATTTGACCGCGGATTTTGAGTCGTGGTTTTGCAAGCCGAGGTAGCCTTGGGTCAAACGGTCGGTCTCGTAATCAATCGTCTTCTCGCCGTTCCACCATACCTCGATGCGGCGGCCGTGCGTGACGATGCGCACGTGATTCCACTCGCCGGCCGGCTTCGACATATTTTTTGTCGCGGCGATGACGTCGTAGAGCGAACCGGCGGAGCCTTTGGTGGGTTGCCGACCGTAGTCCGCCAGGATTTGCATCTCGTGCCCCGTGAAGGCGGGGTTCTTTTCCAGCGCCGAACGGATAAAGATGCCGCTGTTGCCGCCGCCGTTGATGGCGTAGTCGAGTTCGAGGATGAAATCGCCATATTGTTTTTCGGTGCGCAGCCAGGAACCGCTCTTTGCAGGGTTCGTGCTCCAATCCTTGCCGTTGCGCCCGACGAGCACGCCGTCTTCGACCTTCCACTCGCCTCCGTACCATCGCCCACGGTGATTTTTTCATGGCCAAAGTTGTTACCGTCGGATTTTAATTTTGACCAGCTTGTTTAACGCGACATCGCATGCACGAAGCAGCCATCGAACATCTGAGCCAATCGGACAAAGTGCTGGCCCGACTGATTCGCAGAGTCGGGCCGTGCCGGCTGGAGGCGCGCCGAAGCGCCAGTCCGTTTCAGGCGTTGCTCCAGGCGGTCGCGCATCAGCAACTCAATGGCACCGCGGCGAAGACCATCCTGAAGCGGGTCATCGCGATTTATCCGGGGCGTAAATTTCCCGCGCCCGAAGATTTGCTCGCGACACCGGACGAACGATTGCGCGGAGCCGGATTGTCGCGCGCAAAGACTGCCGCGCTCAAGGACATCGCCGCGAAGACGCTTGAAGGAATCGTACCCAGCTCGCGGGCCATCGCCAGCATAAGCAACGAGGAAATTCTCGAACGCCTCGCCGCCATTCGCGGCGTCGGGCCGTGGACAGTGGAGATGCTGCTGATCTTCATGCTGGGCCGGCTGGATGTTCTGCCCGCGACGGATTTTGGCGTACGCAAAGGTTTTGCTTTGACCTATCGGCGAAAAGAACTGCCGGCGCCCTCCGAGTTGATCAAACACGGCGAGCGCTGGCGGCCCTATCGCACGATTGCTTGCTGGTACCTGTGGCGCGCGCTGGACGCAGAGTGATTCCAAATTGCCATCCGCTGGGGTTCACATCATCTTTTTCCCCCACGCGATGACCCTCCTCCACCGGTGAGAAATTTCAATGAAATGAACATTCGCGCGTTGAAACCCCTGAACCGCAGCAGCCGACGTGAGGAGGCTCTGGCTCAATTCCGCGTTCCGCACTCTGCACTCCGCATTTGAAAAGTGAGCCTCCTCACGTCGCCTGCTACGAGGTTCAGGGAGAGACGGCCCGGCCTACGGCCTGATATGAGTCAGGTGCATGGCCAACACCAGGAACGCCACGAGTCCGAAATAGAGCGCGGCCATCGTCCAGCGTTGTTCCGTAGTCACTTCAAAGTAGCGCGCTTCCTCGGCCGTCCGGCTGCGGAACAAAAAGAACAGCCTGGGCAGTGACATGAGTAAAATCAACAGGAGCAGAAAGTTGAAATGCGTGAACAGCAGCGCGCTGACGATCACGAGTCCCACCAGCCATAACCACGGCGACAAGGCCGTGACAATCCGGCCCCCGTCCAGAAAACCGATGGGCGCCAGGTTGAAGAGGTTGAGGAAGAAGCCGCTGAAAGCCAGCGCGCGGAACAACGGATTGCCGGTCGCCAGATACAATCCGTCGCACGCGGCTGCGCCGGCCGTTCCAAGCAAGGGACCGCCAATGCCGACTTGCGCTTCAATCCACGCGTTCGGCGGCGCTTCTTTCAACGCAATCAACGCGCCCATGAAGGGAATGAACACCGGCGCGCCCACTTTCAATCCGATGCGCCTGGCCGCGAGCAAATGTCCGCATTCATGGACGAAAATCAGCAGCACGAAGCCGAGCGCATACCACCAGCCCCAGGTCTGCGCGTAAACCCAGATGGTGAGTAACATCGTGCCGCCCGTCTTCAACAACACCGGAAAGAATTTCAAAACCGGAATCAACAACGCCTTGAACTTCACCAGCAAGACACCCAGGATGCCCAGCGGCACGAAGGCCTTCTTCAGCCTCGGTCCGCCGCCGGAATCGCGCGGGTTCGGCGCGACGACGGGTGGCAGCGGTTGTTGCGGCGGCGAATTCATCTAGTATGGCTCAACGTTCACACGGATTCACTTCGCCGCAAGTTTCTTTTCCGGTCCGAGCTTGTGGATGGTGTTGTAAATCTCCTGCGAAACCAGCGCGCCGTCCGTGGCCGCAATGCTGAATTTGATCTTCATCTGGTCGCACGGCTTGAGGTCCGGAATTTCAAGAAAGACAGTTTTCTTGTCGGCGGACAGGCCGACCGCTTTGACCTCGACTTTGTCGTGCTTCATTTCGCCTGGATTGTTCACGGAGACGTCGGGCGAACCGTAGTGGCCGCTCCAGATGTAGTTCCATTGCTCGACGTTGTAGTTTTCGACATCGGTCGCGGACTTTTCCTCCAGTGACGAGGTAAAACTGATTTCGATTCCGTTCTTTGCGGCATAGAGCGCCGACGGCAGGTGAACAGGCTTCCCCGTATAACGAACCCGGTAAAACCCGCCGTCGCGCGTGGCGCTGGTCTGCCAGCCTTTCAGACCGCAAACATAAACCTGGCCGTCGCGCGGGTTGACGCGACCGCGCATAAGGCCGGAATAAAACTTCAGCGGAAGCTGCGCCATGCCACCTTGCGTCACGCCATCAACCTCCTGCATCATTACTTCGAAGAGCGTGCATTTGCCGTAGGACATGAAAAGCAGACGGTCTTTCAACGGGCCCCATTTGTCGCTGGTCACCCAGACCTGGCCGCCGCTGGAATTGTCCATGCTCATCGGCAGCCAGCAGAGTGGCGCGTCATAGCGGTCGGGAATGACCGAATCGGCGTCCCACCCTTTGAACTTGAACCGGGCGCGAACCTGCGGATCGCTCGGATTGGCCGTGAAATTGGTGCCGTTGCGCCGAAGAACCAGGTCGCGTTGAGCCGTCGGAGTCATGCCGTAAAAACCGCCTTTCCTGATCAGGTTCAGTTTGCTCGACGGCATCCAATGGCCCTGATTATCGCTGACGGTGATGACGTCGTTCGGGCCGACGGTCATCCCGTTCGGCGCGCGGAATCCCGTGGCGATCACTTCGAGCCTGGAGCCCTCCGGTGAAACTTTGAACAGGCAACCCTGGTGCGGCGAGGTCACCTCCGGCTCCCACGGCGCGCCTTTGGCGAAGTAGAAATTGCCCTGCGAATCAGTTTGCAGGTCGAGCGCGAACTCGTGGTAGTTGGGCGTGATGATGACATCGTTGTTGAAGTTCTCGTAGTAATCGGCCTCGCCGTCGTGGTTCAAATCGTGCAGCCGCGTGATCTGGTCGCGGCCCAGCACGTAAACCATGTCGTTGACGATTTTCAAGCCCAGCGGTTGAAACATGCCGGTTGCAAAACGGCGCCAAGTCAATTTCTCCAGCGAATCGTCAATGCCGGAAACGATGTAAACGTCGCCGTGAAACGTGCAGATGGCCGCGCGGCCGTCCGGAAAGAAATCGAACCCGCCAAAGAACGTGTGCACGTCCCACGGGTTCGGATACGGCTCGGTCAGCGTATCGACCACGTACGGGCCGCCGCCCGCGCCGGGGACGCCTTTGGTCGCGACCGGCTCAGGAAAGTGCGGCGGCCCTCCTTGGCAGAAAGTGGCCAGGTCCACCGCTTCGGTCCTGGCACTCAAAGTGGAGGCAACCTTGGCAAGGTCGTTCCGCGGTCCGCTCCACACGGCGAGTTGAAAACGGACGGACTTGTTGAGCGCCGGTAGCTTGAGATGAATCCGACCATTCACACTTTCCCAGCTCGCGTCTTCGGGTCCGCCGCGCAAACCAGCCGCAATAATGCTGCTCTTCGGGTCCGCTCCGCTGATGAGGACAGCGATATTCCCTTTGGCTGGTCCGGATTTTTTTTCACTCTTCGCCGCGTGTTCGGCTTCAGCCGAGCACTTCGCTGTCGCCGACGGTGTAAGACAGGACAACGTCGTCGCCGTGCAGATACAGCCCGCGATAATGCGCCCAGTCTTTCGGCAGCGGTCCCTGATGGTTCGGACGTGGATCGGTGAAACCATCTTCCTTCGACCAGCCCGGGCCGGACCTCGTGCCGAAGACTGGATTCCCCTTCACCTGCGGCGGTGGCGGCCACTCGATGCGCGTCAGCGTGTTGCCAAACTCGAGAAAATCACCCGTCCACGCCAACGACAGCCGCATCAGGTCCGTGTCGTAACAGAAGTATGCCTTCGTGTCCGCGCCGGCGGTGATCACGATGCCTTTGTCCGCGATGATTTCAGTCCGGCCCTGGCCACGCACCGTACCGGACCAGAACGGGCCGCGAACAGGTTCCACCCGGGCAGGCTGCGCGGCGAGGCCGGCGGCGAACAAGATCAGGATCGGGATCAGCAAGAAGGTTCTCATACGCATAAATGGACTAGGCTTCCCGTTTGCGAATTCAGGCCGGGTAGTTCGCGCAGGATAGTGGAGAAGCCGCGCGCGGGGTCAAGGACGGACAGCGAGGAACGGCAGATTGCCGAGGCGGTTCGCGAGTCGGGCAAGGCTCAAGCCGAGTGGATTCGCGGCGCCCTGCTGAGTGCCGCGGGCGGGGCGTGCGGCGATAGGCGCGCGTGGCGTTTAGGGAGTCTCCTTTTTTCTCGCTGACCGTGTCCGCACTGCCAGGGAGAGGGGGCAAACGGCGCTGCGAGCCACTCGCGGCTTCCCATCGCCGTGAATGCGCGCCGCACTCTCTGGATCGCACCCGATGCTGGTGCGCGAGCGAAAGGTGATTCTTTTTCCGGGCGAGCCACGCAGCGAACACCCCGGCAGCCCCTTTTTGACGCCCGCCATTCGCTCTGACTGGGGCGTGAAACATTAGCGTTGCCGGCGTGGCCTGCTTGAGCCGTTTCCGATGAAAGTTGCACTTATGGGTGTTGACAATTAGGATAGTAGTTGGAAAACTTACTGCGGGCGATGCTACTCACCCATGCGAAACAGAATCCACACTGATTTTCTTTGTCCTATTTCCTCCTTTTGGTCTGGAATGGGAACTGTTATTAACATTCGCGGAAGTCACTTTGATTACAATTATTCCGGCGATCCAGATGACGCTGCGATTGCTTGTGACTGGATAATTGTTGGGCAGGACATAAGGGACGCGATGGATAAAGGGCTGGTAGAAAAGCCTTCCTTCGCCAATGAGTGCTGAAGCATCCGACCCTCCTTCTGACTCGGCTCCGACCGAACAAGGGCCAGCAACTTCCAAAGTCTCAAAAGTTGCTTCAGAAAAAGGACAAGGGAAGCTGGCCCGTTTAGAGGTTTCCAGCACTCGCGTTGAATTCAGGCGCGGCCCTCTGCCCGACCCTGCCGACCTCGAAGCCTACAACAAAATTATCCCGAATGGGGCTGACCGAATTCTTAAGATGGCCGAGGCGCAGTCAGCGCATCGAATAGAAATCGAGAAGGTTGTGATTTGCAGCCAGCAAAAACAAGCTACGAGGGGACAATGGTTTGGGCTGACGATAGGGTTGTATGGTTTAAGCTTGGGAGCGTACGTGGGTATCTCTGGGTTTCCTTGGTTGGGCGCTTCCCTCGGAGGAGCAACGTTGGTCAGTTTGGTCGTTGCCTTTCTAAAGAGCAAAACCGAACAAGCAAAGGACCTATCTCAAAAACGAGCTGCTGTTGAACCTCAACACGAGGACAGCGAACGTCGCCGGACGCCGCCGGAGTCGCAACGCTAGTTTCGGCGCTTACCGTCAGCACTCTGCGCCAGCGACGGGAGAAGCCGGCTTCCGCTTGGGCTTGGGTTTCGACTTCTCCGGCCTGAGCACCCCCGGCATCGGTTTATTGCGATGAATGCGGATGCGCTCCTGGCACGATTCCCACGCCTTGACCAGCGAGCCAATGGCCGAGGCATCCTCGCGTGAAATCACCAACTGCGCGACGAATCTTTTCTGCAACATCGGAGACAGCCTCTCGCCGACCACATTTTGGGCAAGGTACGCGTTACCCCTTCGTCAGCTAAGGATTCTGCGTCCGCGAAACAGTCGCGGAAAAATCGTAACCTGTCCGGGCAAGTGCCGCTCTCGTGTCCGCAGCCACGGTCAGTCCGTGTCCAGTCCGTAGCTATGTCAGTCCCCGCCCGCAGCCATGTCCACAGTCATTCCGCGTCCAGTCCAAGTCCACGCGGAGTCCGTGTCCTTGAACAGTCCGAAGCTCTGACCGCACCCGCGTCCGCAGTTTGTCCTTGGACACTTTCGCATCCACGTTCTCGCCATCAATTAACCGTGTCCCGATACTTGGACTGACCGGGACACGTCCGCCATGCGGTCTTGTCATTTCCCGTGTGATGTCCGCAGGCCCTCCGGCTGCGACACTTCCCGGGTGAATCCTTAATCGCCCGCCACGGCGAAGCGAGACCCAGATTTCAAAGCCGGAGCCGAAAATCACTGGAGCCATCGCCGGTTTGCGCCTCCGGTTTTGCGGAAGTCGCAGGTTGGCTTGAATCATCGGCTTGGGCGTGGCTCAGTTCACTTCTGGCGTTCGGCGCAGACGTGCGTTGCAGTTGACCTTGGAGAGTTTTTGGATGTTCTTTTCTTGCTCTGTGCCTCGGTGTCTCTGTGGTTCATTGTTGTAACAGTTTTACCACAGAGGCCCTCGTGCCAAACCTTGGTGTGGCGCGCATACTGTTTGATCCGCACCCGCGCACAGTCATGCCGACGACGTGGGCGTCGTCGGCTGCGCCCGAGGCGGGCGCGCTCCCCATTCCAACAGAATCGCGGCGTTCAATTCTTGTACAGAATGTAGCCGGTCAACCTGGGACCGGGCGTGTAGGCTTCGACAACATTAAGGATTCCGCCGTTCTTGACTCCGCCAATGGCGTAGATCTTGCCGCCCGCCTCTGCAGCCGCAAGATCGTAACGCCCTGTCAGCATCTGCGCCTTCGTCGTCCAAGTATTGGAAGCCGGATCGTATTCCTCCACGACCTTAAGGGATGGGAAGCCACTGCTCTCTCCGCCGATGGCGTAGATCTTGCCGCCCACCTCTGCAACCGCGAGACCGTCACGCCCTGTCGGCATCGGCGCCTTTGTCGTCCAAGTGTCGGAAGCCGGATCGTATTCTGCCCCCCACCGCGACAGCCGCGAGACCGGCACGCGCTGTCGGCATCAGCGCCTTTGTGGTTGTGGTCCAAGGTGTTGGCAGCCGGATCGTATTCCTCGACGACACTCAGGATTCCGCCGTTATTAGCAATACCGCCGATGGCGTAGATCTTGCCGCCAACTGCTGCAGCCGCGAGAAATTGACGCCCTGTCGGCATTGGTGCCTTTGTCGTCCAGGTGTTGGCAGCCGGATCGTATTCCTCGACGACACTCAGGTATACGCCGTTGTTGTCATGTCCGCCGATGGCGTAGATCTTGCCGCCAACCTCTGCAGCCGCGTGATAGTAACGCGCTGTTGGCATCGGTGCCGCCACCGCCCACACATCAAAGGAGAAGGAAAGGCCCGTGAAGGTGTAACCTGGAGCAGTCGGACTGCCTGACGCCACCAGCGCGCCGCTCACCAATCCACCGGCACCGTCCTGGCCGGGCGGTCCTTGAGGGCCTGGTGCTCCCGCCGGTCCTTGCGGCCCCGTTGCGCCCGAATCCCCTTTGTCACCCTTCGGTCCGGCCTGGCCGGCCGCGCCGGAGTCGCCTTGCGGTCCCTGAGGGCCGACCGTGCCCGTTAGACCGGCATCGCCTCGATCGCCTTTGTCGCCCTTCGGGCCCTGGGGACCAACTTGACCTGGCGGCCCTTGTGGACCAACCGGCCCAGCTACACCCTGTGACCCTTGCGGCCCTTGCGGTCCTGCTGGGCCTTGAACGCCCGCCGCACCCGGATCGCCTTTGTCACCCTTCGGACCTTGTGGGCCGGCCGGCCCGGTCGCCCCGGTCGCGCCGATCGTCACGTCCGCCCAGGCGAACGGGATGTCGCTCTTGTAGATGGCGAGCAGGTAAGTGCTTGGCTTTAATCCCGCCGGGAGGGTGGCTTTTATGGTTTGAGCCGCCTGATCGTAGGTCGCGTTTACGGTCGCGTCGTTGAATTTCGCGACCAACGGTCCGGGGGGAAAATTGACCACCTGGACTGTCATGGCAGTGCCGTTGACAGCGGTGTTTTTGATCGCGGGCAGGGAGACGGCCGCGTGCGCGAGGGAGGTTAGCCCAAGCAGCAGCGCAAGGCTGCACCATGCTTTGAAGTGGAGGATTCGTCGAGTCATAACTACTGCCTTTCTGTTGGTTTGATTGTTGGATGGTTCACCGTTGATGGTTGATCTGCCCGGCGGTGGCGATATGGCCTCTCATTGTCCAGGTCGCTTTGCCTGCGGACTCCGAGGTGAACATCCCAAAGCCGTCGATATCGGCAGAACCTCGCGCTGTGCTGAACGGTCCCGTGCCGCCGGAGAAGGTCACGTCATAGTGGAAGTCCACGAACGAACCTGGATTTGCCGGGTCGGGCGCTGCCCAGCCTTCCACTTCGATCGCTAACGTAGCGCTGCCATCGGCCGAGGTGAAGGTGGCTGTGCCAATGAGGACAAATGGCTCACCCGCCGCCCTGGGCAGATAAGCCTTTACGTCCGCGTGGAACGTGCAATTGCCCAACACGGAGAGCTGAACGACGCCGTCCACGGTGTGATTGAGGACGCCGGGTGTGCCCGAGGGCAACAGCGTGAAAGTGCTTCCGGCATTGGCGGTAATTCGGTGTCCTTGTTGACGACCTCGATCGTCGTCCCGTGACCCGCCGTTCGACTGCACGGCGACGAGGGCTGCCAGCCCAAGTGTCATTGAAGCGGCTTTTATGAGAGCGCTCTTTTTCATAAGTTTTTATCCTTTGATGTTGTGTTTGGCGATCTTGCCACCTGTTACCACAGGAAAATCGGCCGGAGGTCACAGGGAATCTGGGGGCTGGGATGTTACGCACAGGGAAGGCACGTAGGGCAGGCTTCCAGCCTGCCGGTTTGGGCGGCATCCCTGCCGCCCAAGTGTTCTGCGGGCAGGGATGCCCGCAGAATCGGCAGCCAGGATGGCTGCCCTACGAGCGCACGGTTCGTGGGAAGCCCCCTTTCGTTTTTCGCATGCATTGGGACCATGAACCAGATTGGCACCCCTCTCCCTGCCTCTCCCCGCCAAGGCGGGGAGAGGGCGGCCGAAGGCCGGGAGAGGAGCAGTTCATGGAAAGCGGGAATTGGGAAAAGAGGCCGGTCAATTCGGAGAAATGTTCTGCGTAGTCAGGTCCCTTTGCAATGACCAGCTTAAGGTGCGTCCCGGGATTTCGATTCGACATCGATCTCCGCGAACGACGGGGCGGTCCATAGCCGCACCGTGCCGTCGTAGCTGGAACTGGCCAAAGTTCGGCCATCGGGAGAGAAAGCCAGTTGTTGAATCCGACTTAGATGACCCTTGAGAGAGCCGACTTCCTGCCGGGCCGAAACGCACCATAATTTGATCGGGCCATCGAAACTTCCGGCGGCAAGGGTCTTGCCATCCGTTGAAAACGCCAAAGCAGTCACCGCTCCTGCGTTTCCGTGCAGAACCGGATTGTCCGCGGGCTGCCCCGTCGCCATGTCCCAGAGCCGAACCGTCGTGTCGTCGCTTCCGCTGGCTAAAGTCTGGCCGTCGGGCGAAAGGGCGAGAGCATTGACCTTGGCCGCGTGCGCCGGGAGTATCCGGATCCGATTGGTGAGGTCCCAAAGCTGGTCGGATCGAGCGGGAGAAAAACCGAGGGCAGCCCAGTCGCCAGCAAAGAGCTCGCTCTCGCGTTTCGGAGCCGCACTCCAGAAGCGGACGGTCCCGTCCATGCTTGCCGTCACCAACGTTTTCCCGTCCGGGGCAAAATCGACGGTCCAGACCCGCCCGAAATGTCCTCGAAAAGTTGCCAATTCTTCTCCGGTCTCGAGGTCCCACAGTTTGGCGGTGTGATCCAGGCTGGCCGAAGCGAGCCGCTTCCCGTCGGGGGATATTGCCAGGTCGTAAATCGGAGACTGATGAGCGCTCAAGGTCCGCAACGCGCTTCTTGCGGCGCAATCCCAAAGGATGATGGCGCCATGTTGGTCAGCCGTGGCCAGGATTTTGCCGTCCGGCGAAAATCTTACCGCGCCCACGAAGCCGCGGTGGCCCGTGAACGATTGGCTCTCTTTCTGCGTGGCGATGTCCCACAACCTTACGGTGCCTTCGCCGTCGCCGGTTGCCAGGAGACTCCCGTCGGGCGAGAATTGCGCGCGACACACGAATGACCGGTGCCCTGCCAATTGGCCCAGGTACTGGTATGACGCGGTGTCCCAGATTTTCACTTCGGCGGGGATACCCTTGGTGTATGGACTATACCCGACGGTGGCGAGGCGTTTCCCATCCGGACTGAATGCAACGCAGACGGCTTCCTGGCTGAGTGGAGGGAACGCGACCAGCAGCTTGGCCGTTTCCGCGTCCCAGAGCTTGACCTCGTGATCGTCTCTGGAAGTGGTCGCCATTACTTTCCCATTCGGTGAAAAAGTGACGCTCCAACAATTACGCGGATGCGCCCGGAAGGATTTCAATTCCTTTTTGGTGAGCGCGTCCCGGAGTATCACCAGTCCGTCGTAACTCGCAATCGCCAACGTTCGGCCGTCGGGTGCGTATCTCGCTGCTGGAACCAAGACTCTGTTGGTGATGGTGAA
>QHOP01000206.1 GCA_003219345.1 Verrucomicrobiota bacterium | reverse complement strand
GTGACATCCCGACCGTTCTCCCATAATCGCGAGGGAGCGTGCACACCGTGACGCAAAAGCATGAGTATGTCTTGCTCATGCAACTCCTGAGTCACGTGCATCGCCCAGATAAGGTGGAGTTTGCTCTCAGCGTTAGTGTTCGCGATTCGTAACGTTTCCAGGGGACGTTCTGCGCGAGCGCCTGGCGAAACGAAGGCCCGCAGTAACGTCATGTCGCTTACCGTCATTTCATTTCGGCTCGCACGCTCTTGCAGAATCCTCTGTGCATGACGCGCATACCACTGATTAGGTTTTACCAAGCAATCCAGCAATTCAGGCGTGGACATCTTCTCCAGATTCACCGGCGTCCATTTCGTGTCGCCATAAACGATCTTGAAGATGCGGCCATTGCTGTGGTCGTGGCCTTCAGGATTGTTGTGGTGACACTGGTTCTTGTCATACCAATCAATCATATAAACCGAACCGTTCTGGTCGTAGAGGAAGTTGAGCACCTGCGACCATTGGTCGTTGAAATCGATGAAATTCGGCGCGTGATGGCCGACGTAGCCGGAACCCTCGCGTTCGGGTACATCCATGTTGATGCACGCGCCGTGGATGTTGTTCATGAAAAGTTTCCCGCGATACTGTTCCGGCCAGCTCTCGCCCAGATAGACCATCATGCCCGCGTGCGCGTGCCCGCCGCCCGCCGCCGCCGAGCGGCCGTTGCCCGCGTGCGGACCTTTGCTGCCGGCGTAATGAACGTGGTCGCCGATGGTCTTGATGTCGTCGTAAATGAACGGGTTGATGAACCATTGGTTCGGGTCGGCGTGGAAGCTTTCGTGCGCGAGCGTTTCCTCGCGATTGATGTTGAAATGCTGGCCGCCCTGTCGCTCGAAGCGTCCGCCTTGAATCATGTGCCAGAGATGCGGAATCACGCAGGCCTCGATCAAACATTGGCCGTATTCATCGAAGTCAATGCCCCACGGATTGCTCGTGCCTTCTGCAAACACTTCAAAGGCGCGTTTGGTGGGATGATACCGCCATACGCCGGCGTCCATGCGCTGACGCTCCTTCTGCGGTGTGCCAGGTTTGCCGACGAACGAAGGACAAAACACGCCGTGGCAACCGTAGAGCCAGCCGTCCGGCCCCCAGGTGAATGTGTTTAACGTCTCGTGGGTATCGGCGTTGTAGTTCCAACCGTCGAGGAGAATCTGCGGATCGCCCACGGGTTTCGGGGCGTCGCCATCCTGAAGAGGCACGAACATTAAGTACGGCGCAGCGCCGATCCAAACGCCGCCGAAGCCGAATTCCAGTCCGCTGACGAGATTCAGATGCTCGAGGAACACCGTGCGCCGATCGAACTTGCCGTCACCGTTCGTGTCCTCGAAAACCAGGATGCGGTCGTCGCCGCCGAAAATGTCCTTGAGCTGTTCGGGTGTGGGCTTGGAACGGTCCGAGTTCCCCCTCACCCCGTCCCTCTCCCCCTCCGCGGGGGAGAGGGTGCCCGAAGGGCGGGTCAGGGGGTGCATGTCCTCGGGTGGTTTTCCGTGGCGGATCGGGTAAGTGAGTCCTTCAGCGACCCAGAGACGCCCGCGATGGTCAATGGCGAAGGCAATGGGCTGCTGCACGTCCGGTTCACCGGCGAAGAGCGACGCTTTGAATCCGGGCGGCAGCGTCATTATCTCCGCCGCCTTCTCCGGCGACACGCCGGCGTATTTGAAAATGTCGGCGGGCGGCGCTTCGGTCGCGATTCTCGTCGGGTCGAGTTCGTTGTCGAACTTCGGCCGCTCGGCGTAGAATTTGAAATCGTCGAAATTGACATGGCCCCAGTGACCGCTCTGATCGTCCACGATGCGAACGAAGATTTCTTTGCCGAGTTGCTTCTGCAGATCAACCACGACTGGCCGCAATGTTTCATTTTCATAGCCGGACGTTTTGTAGATGACCTCCTGCGTGTCAGCCCGCACGAGTTCCACGCGAGTGGTGGGCCACGGACCGCCCGCGACGAGAAAGCTCGCCCACGGCTGCGTCACCTTGAACGCCACCGAAGTCAGCGTGCCTTTCGGGTCGTCCCCCACTTTTTCAAAGCCGCCAATCCAGTAATTGCCCTGGTGATTGCTCCGCATGTCGTCGCGGCGCGGGAAAACGGTGTCGTCTTTGGTCGGCTGGCCTTCGAACGCTTTGCCGGAGGCGGTCCAGTCACGCAGATCGCCGGTTTCGAAATCGAGGTTGAGCGGTCGGCCGTCTTTGCCGAGGGGTTTGATGCCTTGCGGCGTGGCGGCCAATGGTGCGATGGAGACAACGAACGTCACAACGCAGAGCACGACGAGAGCAGAACGAAACCTGGTCATGAAAAACTTGTCGCAATTCTCCCGCGGGTGGTCAAGAGGGATAGTTCGCGTGTTTTCGTCAATTCAATGGTTGCGCGTGCTGTAGCAACAAAAGATGATTGAAAGCATGTCGAAGGCACTAACAGTGGAAGACCTGCAAAGGGAAGCTGCGCTGTTCGCCAGGACTGAATCAGCGCATGAAGAATCTGCTCTGTTTGGTGTCACGGATGGCAAAGCAGTAGGAACTTACCTGGAGCACAAGTTTCAACAACATCTGCAGAGCATTTACGAATACGTTCGCGGCAGTTCGGCCAAGGGAATTGATTTTCCCGAGCTGAGCGTGGACATCAAGGTGACGAGCATTCGCCAGCCTCAATCTTCATGCCCATTCAAGAGCGCGAGTCAGAAAATCTACGGCCTCGGTTATTCGTTGCTCGTTTTCGTTTATGACAAGCGCGATGACGAAGCGCGACGGACTGGTCGTATGGACATTCAGCACACGATCTTCGTCGAAAAACATCGCACCGGAGATTTTCAGACCACTTCGGGATTGCGGCGACTTTTGGAGAACAGTGCCAATCGCGAAGACATTCTGGCTTTTTTCCAAGAGCGTATGTTACCTGTTGATGAGATCGAGGCGAACGCTCTCGCTGACGAAGTAATGAAGCATCCACCCGAATTGGGTTACCTCACGGTTTCCAATGCGCTTCAGTGGCGGCTGCAATACAGCCGTGTCATTGAACAAGCCGGAGCCGTGGGAGGAATTCTGAGGTTGGCATGAAGACGAAGCAGAGAATTGAATTTGGCGACTTTCAGACCCCGCTTCCACTAGCGCGAGAGGTGTGCGCGAAACTTAAGGAGTTGGGCGTGGAACCCAGTGTCGTAGTGGAGCCAACTTCTGGCGTGGGTAATTTTTTGAGAGCGGCTGCTGAGGCTTTTCCGAACGCGACTTTGGAGGGGTTGGAAATCAACGAAGAGCATCTCCGAACCGCCAGCAGCGAGCTGAAGGAGTTTTTGGATGCCGGGCGAATTCGGCTGCGCCTTCAGGATTTCTTCGTCTTCGATTGGGACACTTACTTGAGCAACCTGCAAGGGCAGTTGCTTATGCTTGGCAACCCTCCCTGGGTGACCAACTCAACGGTGTCAGGCTTGAAGGGCAGCAACCTTCCGGAGAAACAAAATTTCTTGGGGCTACGGGGTTTCGCGGCCAAGACGGGCAAATCCAACTTCGACATTTCTGAATGGATGCTCATTCGTCTCTTGCAAGCGCTTCGGGGAAGACGCTTTATCAAATCTCGGCCAAAGAGCACTTCGACGCCTCGGTTCATGCCTGTTTGTTCGTCGCGCAACTCGGACACATGGGGCCTCCCGAAGCCGCCGTTTATCCGAACTTGCGGGCGGACACTCCCGAACGTCGGATCGGCTTGTGTGGAAAAGATTTGGTTTCCAACCTCACGACTTACAATCGTTTGCGGAACCTGGAAGGGCTGTCGCTCTATCAATGGCGTTCAGGACTCAAACATGACTGCGCGGCAGTGATGGAGTTGGAACCACGCGGGGGCGACCGATACTGCAACAAACAGGGTCAGGAAGCCGCATTGGAAGCGGATTATGTCTATCCGCTGTTGAAGTCCACGGATCTTTCGAAAGGACGTTGCGTTCCCAGCCGCTCGGTCTTGGTCACGCAGCGTCATACGAGCGAAGACACGTCACCGATCGCGGCGAGCGCGCCTCTGACCTGGAGTTACCTCAACTCCCATCAGAACGCCTTTCAAGCCAGAAAGAGTTCCATCTATTCCGGCCGCTCTCCATTCGCGGTGTTTGGCATTGGTGAATATGCCTTCGAGCCGTGGAAGGTGGCTGTGTCAGCGTTGCATCATCAAGCGCGCTTTGTTTTGGTTTGTCCTCATCAGGGAAGACCGGTCATGTTCGATGACACTTGTTACTACCTGGCGTTCGCTGGCTGGGAAGAGGCGGACGTTGTGGCTGACATTTTGAACTCGCCACCGTGCCGTCAGTTCCTCAACGCACTCATTTTTCCCGGCACAAAACGACCCCTCACCGTGGAATT
>QHOP01000205.1 GCA_003219345.1 Verrucomicrobiota bacterium | reverse complement strand
ACCGCATTCACCCTGATTGAACTGCTGGTGGTCATTGCCATTATCGCCATCCTCGCCGGGTTGCTGTTGCCCGCGTTGAGTCGCGCCAAGGAAAAAGGAAAAGCCATCAAATGCCTGAGCAACGCGCGTCAGCTCGGACTCGCGGCGGCGATGTATGTGGACGACTACAAAGGGCTGTTTCCGGTGCGCGCGGACAATAATCGCTGGCCGACGCAGCTTTATCCTTATTACCGAAGCCTGGAAGTCCTGCGTTGCCCGGATGACATCCGCAAGCCGATGCCGCGTCCGCCGGTGAAGACGCCCCCGCCCGACGAAGCGTTTCGCAGTTATATCATCAATGGCTGGAACGATTATTTCCGTGAAGCTCTCGGAGGGCGCTATGACGTGAATTCAACTCCCAACCAGGCCATGCCGCAACTGGCCATCCGCCTGCCCGCGGACACCATCGTGTTGGGCGAAAAGAAAGGCGATTCCGACCATTTCTACATGGATTTGTTCGAGCCTTCCCGCGGCGGGCGAGGCAATGACGTGACGGAGATCGAGCGCAGTCGGCATTCTTCGGCGCCGAACAACCAAAAGAGCGGCGGCTCAAATTACACGATGGCCGACGGCAGCGGGCGGTTCATCAAGTATCGCGGGCTGCTTTATCCCTTGAATCTCTGGGCCGTCACCGATTATTACCGGACCAATTACGCCTTCAGCAATTGATCCTGCGCGACTGTTTTATCGGCCGCTTAAAAAGCCGCCACCCAACCAGTGAGAGCAACCCGCCAATCGCCAGAACGACCAGCGTCGGCGCGATCAGCGAAAGAATGGAAGTGATGAGCGAACCGCCCAATTCCGCCGTGGCCAGAATCGGATTGGCCAGGCCGCATGTGCTCGCAGTTGAAGCGCCGCGCGTGACGACCGTCGTTCCCTGGACGAGTCCCGCGATGCCGCCGCCGGCGATGACCGCTAGAGTCCACTTCAGAAACGGACTCATATCCGCGACCAGGGACGCGGTGACCAGCGTTCCGGCGATGACCGCCGCCGGCGATGCGATGGTATCGAGCAGATTGTCCAACCAGGGAATGTAATAAGCGGCGACTTCGAGGACCGTGGCGACCGCGAAGGCGATCAAGGCCGCGTCCGACCCCATCCATTCAAAACCGGACGACAGGTGCAGATGACCTGTATGCGAGGCGACGCTGACGACCAGCAACGGTACGAACACGCGGAAGCCGCACGCGGCGCTTAAACCAATGCCGATCAACAAACTGAGAACTGGTTCCATAAAAGAGTCCTTTCAGTTGAACAAGCTCTGCACCCGAATCAGGACACGGACAGCCTTGGAATTGTTGCAACGATTTCGATCATGATCAAATGAACCACGGAGGCACAAAGGAAGACCAGGAAATGCCGGCGATTCCATCTCTGCATTGCTATCCCGCCAAATCTTTTCAAGCCGACAAGATTTTCTTCGCCACAAAAATGCGCGGTCGAAATCCGTGGGGCAAAGGCGTGAACCGAGGTGTGTGTTCCGTCGGACACAGGCTACTGCCGTTTGTATTTCCCCATCAATTGCCCTTCGGCGAGGATGCGCCCATACATCACACGAACCAGGTCCTTTTTTGTCGCGCCCGGTTCGAGCGTGATTTCGGCGTCGAGCGCGTAGAGTTTGAAAAAATAACGGTGCGGGCGACCGGCGGGCGGACAGGGACCGCCATAGCCGATGCGCTTGAAATCATTGATGCCTTGCTTCGCCCCGGTGGCGAGCGTTTCGGTGGTTGGAATCTTCTCTGGAAGCTCCGTCTCGGTTGGCGGGAGCCCGTAGAGGACCCAGTGGACCCACGTGCCGACCGGCGCGTCCGGGTCGTCACAAATAAGCGCCAGGCCTTTGACGCCTGTGGGAAGGTTGCTCCATTTCAATGGCGGGGAAACGTCCTCGCCATCGCAGCTGTATTTCGCCGGAATGAATTCGCCTTCGGCAAAGGCGGAACTGGTCAGTTGGATCGTCATAGCGGCTTTGTCCGTTCGTGAGGGTGCGGTTCTCAGGATCAGAACGAGCACAAGCCCGATAGCGAGAACAACACCAACAATCGACAGAACAGGTTTTTTCCAATTCATTAATCGTTTGGTCTTGCGCCTGGCAATAGCGAATTGTGCGCCACCGGTTTTTCTTCCCCGAATAACGCGAATCAACGCGCAGGAGAAAAACCGTTGCAAAGGTTTGCGCGCATTTGCGCATAAAGCGGTTGCCAGAATTAGTTTTCCAATCGGCAACGCGGCGGGCAGTTCGCGTTACTCCCCTCACTCGGCTAGTAAAAGCCACCCTCCCCATGAACCCTCGTAGCCGCCGACGTGAGTCGGCGCACTTGTTTGCTTTCGAGGCAAAGGATTAGCTCCGACTCACGTCGGCGGCTACGGTTCAAGGGTTTCTGGTCGCCCGGCTCAGCGGTTTTCCCTGTTCTCGCGGACGCACCAAAGGGCTTTGTGAGTGCGGATGAAAATGTCGCCGTCGGAAACGGCCAGGGAAGCGTTGTCAGTTTCGCCGAGAGAATTGGTGGCGAGCAGTTCGAATTTCGGACTCGCCTTGAGCACGAACGTGTCGCCGGAATGGTTGATGACATAAAGCCTGCCGTCGGCCAAAATCATTGAAGACCACGACGAATTGTCCGGGCCTTTGCCAGTGAGGCGTTCCTCCCAGAGTAGTTTGCCGGTTTTCAGTTCATAGCATTCGGCCACGCCGGGATCGTTCAGGATGTAGATGTGATCGTTGTGAACAACGCCGGAGCCGATGCGTTGTTTCGTTTTCGGATGATGCCAAAGGCGGCGCGTTTGGGTTACATCACCGTTGCCGTCGGCTCTCACGGCGAGCGACATGCCCATGAAACCGCCCATTGCAACGATGGTGCCGTCCGAATAAAGGGGCGAGGTGTAAACCAACGGATTCAATCCGCCGCATGTCCAGAGTTCTTTGCCGGTCTTCGGATCATAAGCTGCGACGCGTTTCGGCCAGGTCATGACCAATTCCTCGCGGCCATTCACCCGGATGACAATCGGCGTGCTCCATGAGCCGACCCAATTTGGTTTCTCGCCCGGTTTTTCCTGGCCGGAATCGCCGCCCGGCTCGTCCAGTTGCCAGACCGTCTCGCCGTTCTTTTTGTTGACCGCGATGAGGAACGTCCGTTCGCCCGGACCGAAATTCAGGATGCAGAGGTCGCCGTGGATGATGGGCGAAGCGCCGTTGCCCCAGATGTGCGCCTGCCTGCCGAGGTCGCGGCGCCAAAGTTCCTTGCCGTCGAAGTCGTAGCAAAAAAGCCCGGCGGACGCGAACGACGCGATCACGCGCTCACCGTCGGCCACGGGC
>QHOP01000204.1 GCA_003219345.1 Verrucomicrobiota bacterium | reverse complement strand
CGATTCGGGGATGTAGCCCAACTCGAAATGAGCAATCCGTCCGGTCAGTGACAGGTTGCTCGTGCCGTCGAACAGGCTGCCGTAGTTGCCGTCGCGGCACCACGGCAGCAGGAGCGTGGCGATTTCCATGATCTGGTCGCGCTCCGCGCCCATCGGGTCGAGCATCATCAGCTCTTGCAGCATCCGATGAGTTGGGAACTCCTCGGGCGTGAAGTAGGCGAAAGCGAGGTTGCGGACTTCCTTGCTGGTCTTAGGGTCTTTCAAGAATCGCAGGACTTCGGCCTCGGAGAATTGGGCCAGGTATTCCGTGGCCCACGGGCTAAGTCCCGCTTGTGTGGTGGACTGAATGGGTCCCGGCCCTGCCTGGTCTCGGAAGTCCGCAAATGTTTCGAGGGTCGTGGCGCCTGGCGGCATCCGTTGGGAGCGGAACCGTTGCAGCGCCAGAGCGTGCCGGGCGATGTCGAGGAGCTGGTTGTGACGTTTCTTGCTCCAATCCTGAAACGCATCCTCGTAAAGTAAGTTGATGTATTTGGCGATTTGCGCCTGACGAAGCATCTGTTTGTCCTCCTGTGCGGAGGTTCCAATCATGCGTGCCACCAGCGCGGTCGCCGCAGACAAGTGATCGGAAGTGAGCGGCAGGCCTTTCGTGTCGAGGTAATTGATGGTCAGGTCGCCGTCGGGATGAATGATTATCGGGCGTGCGCCTTCTTCGACAGTGGCCGTGTAGATCCCGTAGCTGAGACCTTCCTCAATGATGACCGTGTAGCCGAAATAACCTTCGGTCTGCGTAAGCAGGTCGCAAACGGTCAGCGACTTGCCCGCACCCGACATGCCGAGCAGGACCGCGTGCTGGGGCGTCTTGTTGTCCGTCGAGCCGGAGAACGTCTCGATGCCGACGAGATTGTCGTGCGGGCCATCGTAAATCGCCTCCGCGCTCGCCAAGTGCCCGGTGAAGGTGCTGGTCACTGGCAGCATGTCCGCAAGGAAGCGATGTTCCGCGTATAGTTTGCGATGCTCGTAGCGCCCCCATGCCCAGCCCGGCCAGGTCTGGAAAAACAAATTCTTCGACGTGCTCGGCAAGTTGCTCTCGAAGTATTGGCCCGCGTTCATTGAATTGATCGCGTTCTTGATGGCCCCGGCCTTGGCGTTAAGTCCGTCCCTCGTCTTGTCCCACGCGCGGATCGTGAACATCGCGTTGAACGGGATGGTCTGGCCCTGCATCAGCGCGTGAATCTTCTTCTGCTTCTTCTCCATCACCGTCAGCAGCGAGACCTTTTTCTCGCTCGCGTAATCGCCGGCCACGCGGTCGTGCTCCTTTTCCTCCTTGCTGATCTCGCGGGTGATGGACAACCATGGAGTGGTAATGGCCATCGAGGAAGAAACCGAAGTCAGACTGGCCGCTGCCCTCGGAGTGCCAGCAATTTTCGTGGATCGTCAGTTCCTCGGCGAAGCTGTCTGACGGGTCGTAGTCGAAGCGTTCTGCCAGCGACGGGTTGAGGAATCGTTTGTAATGGCGGAAATGGTCGAGGTCCGACATCGGCAGAATCCGCGCGCCGGCCGAACCAAAGATTTCCAGCAGCAACCGGAAGACGTGGTCGTATTCGGTGACGAGCTGGTCGAGCAGTGTGGCGTAATAATCACGCCGGGCCGCAGCAATCTGAAAGGTCGTGGGCACATTCTCCAAAGCGCGCGAGATGTAGAGAATCACGCGCTGCCGCCGGAGTTTTCGCTCCGACATCGCCTGCCAATACCGCGTGAACCGTTCGTTCCGGGCTCGCTTGGTCCAGACGTTGGTAAACCGCTCCGTCTCCTGCTGGTAACGCAGCAGTTCCGACCGGAAGTCGGAATCGCAGAAATACTGCACTTGGAGACGCTGGTGTTCGTGGAGGGACGCCAGCAGGAGACAGAGTTGATCCTGGAATGCGTTCAGGTCACTGGCCGGGCTGTTCAGGAGGTCTGGCGCTTCGAAGATAAATCCCTTCGACACGTAGCCGCCGCGTCGCAGGTGATTGAACACAATCAGGTCGCGAACGAAGTAACCGTTGGGAGCGCACTCGAACATAGGTCAGTGTCGTTGTCTTGTTGCTTCAGCACGATTCATGGGTTGCTCGTGGGGGAGGCGGTCGCCGGGTCGGCATGTTCCGCCAGGACATCATAGTCGTCGGGAAGGACAAAGATTTCCGAAATCCATGCAACTTCCATNCAGCGCGAAAATAGAGCATTAGCTCGTCGGGTGGCTCTACTTCAGGATCGTGGCAATCGGGATTGGCTTTCAGAACAAAGTAATTCAAGAGCGACCAGTCAAAGCCCCAGGTCATGCGTTCGCCGACGAACTGGATCATCACCGGGCAAGGACCGTTAATCTTGAAGGAGTCGTTGCACTGCGGCTGCGACGCCGGAGAGGTATTCTGTTCAGGATTCATAGAGAGGATGTTTGGGAATGCGGGCGCGGTCGGTGTCGGGACTGAAGCCGCGCGCGCCTAAGATATATTCAAGCCAATCGCGGTCGTAGCCGGGGGGCTTTCCCTGTCGCAATCCGAAGATGTAAGCCAGGCAAAGCGCCAAGGGCGCAAGCGCGATTCCAAGGGAGATGCCCAGCGTCATTTTCAGGACGACGAGCAGGAGGAAGAACACGGTGATGGCCGCGCCGATGCCGCCCAAGAGCCACCAGAAAAGACCGCCTTCCAGACCCCAGGTGCGGCCTTTGGAATCGGACGCGGCGTTCGTGTCAGTAAGGCGAAGATCGGTCTTCATGGCGGTTGAGGGCGGCAACGGCGGGTTTGAGGCGGGAATCAGAAATTGCCGACGCCGACCGCGCTGTTCGAGTCGAGGCCGAAGATTTTGTAAAAGGCAAAGACGACCGCCGGAGCGGCCGCAATGATCGCGCCGCCGATGATGGACATCTTGCCCTGGTCCACGTCGCCGCGGCGGATGGCGAACCCGCCATAGATGACGGCCGAAATGCCGAGGACGAAGCCGAACATCATGATCACAGCGAGGCTGTTGCTGATGCCGGTCTTGAGGTCGGTGGAGTTGAACCCGCCGCCCGCTTGCGCGAAGGCGGACAGGGTGTTGAGGAGAAGCATCGCCGCGACCATGAGCACGGAGCGCAGCCGCGAGCGAACCTGCGGAGTGAGTTTTTTTCTGAACTTCATAGGTTGATGTTTGTTTGTTTCTTCGATGGCCAGCGGCTTTTCCGCTGAATCATGCCCACACAACTACCACCAGCGCTTGCAGCGAAGATGTAGCAGCTACACAAAATGCGCGGGCTGTCCGTGGTAGTGGAAAGGGGATGAACACGAGAACTGACTCGGCGAAGCTCGATAAACTCCAGGAACTGGACTCGCTGCTGCCGCGCGAAATCCGCGGCCAATCCCGCGTCTTGCCGCGAATCATTTCCGCCGTTCGACGCGGTGAACTCGGTCTCACCAAGCCCGCCCGCCCGCGCGGGAGCTTTCTGCTGCTGGGACCAACCGGCGTCGGGAAAACGGAAACCGTCCTCGTGACCACCACTCAGATATTCAGTCCCGGACAATTGTTCCGCTTCGATATGTCCGAGTTTCAAACGCAAGACGCGCTCGGGCTGCTGCTCGGCGCGCGTCTTGGTGAAAGCGGTTATCTCGGCGGGGTGCGCGAGCGCGCCGCCGAAGGGTCGCTGCTGTTTGACGAAGCGGAAAAGGCGCATCCGCGCGTGCTCGATATTTTGCTCCAACTGCTCGACGCCGCCCGCGTAACTGTGGCAACAGGCCAAACGCTCGATTTCAGCGGCTTCTTCATTTGGCTCACGTCGAATATCGGCTCGGCGGAGCTGATGAGCCTCCAACATTCCAACGACGCGACTTTGGAGCGCCACGTCTTGACCCGGGCGCAACAGGCACTGCGCCCGGAGATATTCGCGCGGATCAATGAGAAACTGGTGTTCCACCGCCTGAGTTACGAACACCAGTTGGAAATCGCCGAAAAGTTTTTGCTGCGGGAGGTCGAGTTTCTCGCGTCGCACGGCCACAAATTGGAGTTGGACAAAACGGTGCTGCCATTCCTCGTGCGAAAAGGATTTCACCCAAAGCTCGGGGCTCGTCCGATGCGCGACGCGGTTGAGAAGCTGGTCGGCGACGCGGTCGCGGATCGTTTGCTTCACGCGCAAGAAGCCAGCGGCGTGCTCACTGTGGACGAGGCGCGTGACTGTCTGACCGTCCGCTGATCACGCCATTGAGAGGTAAAGGTGACTTTCTCCAATCTCACTGTCCGGCTGCACCGCACCAAGTCCGCGCCGTTCCAACTGCGCGCAAGCCGCGCGGACAGCCTTCCGCTTTTGAGCGACCTTCGGCAGCCGAACGAGCAGCGCATCTGCGAATTCATCCCCAGCTTTGTTGCGGTAAACGTCCGGCACGATGACCTCGGTTGCGCCCGCGCGATAAACGTCTTCGACGAACCGAGCGGCTTGCGAGTTTGCTCCATCGCGTACGTTCCTGAAATGTCCCAACGAGCGGTTCGTTTTTCCGCCAACTTCTTTCCGCAGCCAGGCGAGCGCCTCGAAGCGATTGGGTTTTCTCAACAGCCACGTCATCGCGACGCGATGAATGCGCCGCTGCGTGGTGTCGCTGTCGGCGGCCAGCTTTGCTTGCTTGCCCCTGAACCTGGGCAGAGTCCTGTCTTTCGCCGCCGCTTCGCGGTACTTCTCGGCACTGACGCTCCGGCCCTGCAAGTAGAAGTGATCAGAAATCAGTGTGCCGTCGCGCAGCCAGAGGCGGTTTCGTCCGCTGAATTCGCCGCGCACGGTCGAGACTTCCAGTTGCGTCCGCCCGTTGTCATGCCAGGTCCGCTGGATTCCTGTGCCGTGAACCATTCGGTATTTGCCCAGCAGCCTGCCGGATTCGTTCCATTGCCGGCAGACGCCGTGAAGCAGTCCGGCTCGGTATGGTTCTTCGCTGGCGAGAACTCCGTTCTTGTGCCAGGTGCGAACAGTGCCGTGCATGCGACCCTTGCGCCAGGGCGCCTCCTCGCGGAGTTGACCGTTTCGGTAATAATGGCGTTGAACGGCGCTGCTCATCATTTGCGGATTTCTCGTGAGACCGGGTCGTGGCGACGCGAATGTTGTTGTTCGTTCGTTACGCTATGCGATTCAGTGAATTGGTCACGGGAAAGATTTTTAACCCGGTTTGTCCGCCAACGCAATTGCAGTTCAGCGAGTCGCGCAGCGACAGTTCTCGACGATGAAAACCTAGAAGCAAGGGCCTTGGCGGCGGCGGGCGTGTCAGAGGAGGAACGGCGGCGGGCGCGCCTAAGCGACCGAGCCGTAGTGTCCTTGACACGCTCGACACCGCCATACAATCGCCTTGGTTCTCATCGCGCTGTCACGGCGTCGTGGGGCCGGATGGCCGGCGAAGTCACCGCGCAAGGATTGGTTGATTGGAGGCCGGGCGCATGAAGAAGCCGGTCGAAACGAGCGGGTCGGGCGACTACGCGAAAGTCTTGGCGGGCGTGACTGAACTGCTGGATGCGGCACGACGCGCTTCTGCCCGGGTGGTCAATTCGCTGATGACGGCGACGTATTGGGAAATCGGCCGGCGGATCGTGGAACACGAGCAGGCGGGGCAGAAACGCGCGGGCTACGGAGAGGAAGTTGTCAGGAATCTATCGGCTGATTTGACTCGCCGTTTTGGGCGCGGTTTCGGCCCGGCCCAACTTGCGGCTATGCGGCAATTTCACCTGACATTCCCGGTGCTGCACAATTTCC
>QHOP01000361.1 GCA_003219345.1 Verrucomicrobiota bacterium | reverse complement strand
GGAATCGTGGCGCGGTCCGCTGAGGTGCGGGCCCTACGATTGGACCCGAGTGCCCCGGGAACGAGCGGGGACAGCTTCGGGCGGCGGAGAGTTGGACTCGATGGCACCGATCCAGCCGAAATGCGGACGAAAATTGAATGGGCCACAGATGCGATCCAGTGTTCCGGACCACCCCGCTTTGTTCGAGACGACCTGGATTTTATCGGGTTGAAAGTGAACGAAGTTCATTTTGCGAATGGCGAAACTGTTTCGCAACAGGCGCAGCTTCAGCCAGTCGAAACCCATCAGAGTGGCGGCGACGCAATCCACCGCCACGGGATGAGTGCCGGCGAGAATCACTCCGCACGGTTTGGCGTCAGGCGACATCGGGCCGTTGCCTTCACCCGCGATGATGCCGTCCACAACAGCGAGATAGCGTATCGGTTTTTTGCGGGGCTGTCCCAAGCCATCGAAGAAGAAAAAGCATTTGTTCAGGTCCAACACCATGCGCCAGCAGGTGTCGTTGCCGTGCCAGTTGCCGGAACGAATAACGTTCTGCGTGTCGCCGAAAACGAGGCGACCGAATTTTTTGATGGGAACGAAAAGTCGGGACGCGGCGTGACGGTCTTTGAGCCAGCGTTTGGCCGCGCCCATCCAGGCATGTTCGAGACGTGCCCTGGTGGTCGTGGCAGGGAACTGGTCGCCTCCCTGGTCCGGTGCTCCTTCGGTGTGATGCGGCAACCAATTTTTGTTCGCGTTGATGCCGACGAGATTTTTCAACGCGCAGGTAACGCCGACTTTTTTGTGAGTTTTAAGCTTGGGCAGATTGATAAAGACATCGGCATCCATCGGTGTGCGACAAAGCAAGTACTCGTGTCGTTTGCCGTCGTGCTTCGCGTTTGTCTCGGCCATATCGTAAGAGGCGCCGTAAAGCCGCCCCTGGCCGTGATAACCGAGAAATTCGCTGGCGGAGTCGAGTCGGACGTGAGTGTTGCCACTCGGGTCACCGGGTAGCCGCGTTTTGGAAACTGTGACCCCGTCGATTGCGGACCATTCCTCCGGACGGAGATCGAGAAGCGCAAATTCGATCTTGGGAAAAACGACCTGTAACCGGCTGAGCATTTGATCCAGACCGCAGTAGTCGCGGATTTTGGCAAAGGAAGAATCCGTCTGTGGCGCATCACAGATCGTGATTGAACCTTTGTTGTGCAATTTCTCCGCCGCCCAACGCGCGACGGCTTCGATAACTAAGGGATGAGTCACGACGTGCTCCCACTGGTCGGGGCCAGGAAAGCGTTCGTCATGTTCCTTCACCCAATTTGGCTTGAGCACCACACGATCGCCGGGCTGAATGAACGGGGCGGGCAGGCAGAGTGCGGCGAGCGTTTGATTGACTAAATTGAAAACGGCATTCGCGGCGCGGTAATTGTCAGGACCTGTAAAAGCCGCTACCAAAGAATCCGGCAGATTATTTTGCGCATTCAACACTTTCTTCCGCTCGCAAGGCTTCGTGGCTGCATCCAGTTTTTGTTGCAAACCTGCCGACCAAGTCGTCTGGCGAGAACACTGTCGCCTATCTCTTTGAAGTTTTAGTTTCTTTCAGTTTTCGTTCAACAATAGGCAGGTAGTGAGATGCTATCGGGGTGTGCCAGTACATTTCCAGTTTAATCGCGCGCTCAAACCACTCCTTTGCTCTCGCGTAATCACCGGTTTGAAAGAAGTGCCAACCCTGGTGGGCCATCGTATAGTAATCGTTCGGATCGAGGCTCAGCGCCTTTTCGAAGTAAGGCGCCGCTTCCTCATGCCTTCCCAGCCAGTCGAGACACATGCCGATTCTCATAAAGTTGTACGGGTTGTAAGGGTCTAACCGCATCGCGCGCTGGAACCATTCAATCGCCTGGGTGGCAAATTTTTCATATCCAGTATCGCCTTGCCAGCTCACCTGGCGCAAGGCCTCGCCGATGGAATAGCCCGTTTCGGAATTTGTCGGTTCGATTGCCGCCGCCTTTTTGAGCGCAGAAATCATATTCTGCGAATAGAACTTTTCTTTGGCAGCGCGTTCCAACCAGACATACTCGCGAGCACGCCGCCATCCCTGTTGGCCCAAATAGACCATTGCCACCAGCCCGATCAGCGTAACCAGAATTCGTCCGGTCCCGCGGGGATTGAGCCAGTACCGTTCTGTGGCATAGCGAAGATGTCCGGAAAGCAAAGCCATCAGAGTGACAACCAGAATCGCATTTGCCGGAACGTGCATGTTGAAATCGGTGAACGAATGAATGAGGATCGCCGACAAACCGATGGAGCCTCCCAATACAAATGCGGCTCGATTGCTCGGCTTGGTTCCCAACTCGCTTGGTTCGCGGCTGACAGACTTCCAGGTCTCGAAAATGCCACCCAAGAGCAGCGCAAAAGAGGCGGCAACCATAGAGAACCCGACTACGCCCCAATCAGCCAAGGTGTTCAGATAATCATTATGCGCGTGGCCGGGACGCAGTTGCACTCCAGTCGGGCGATACTGGGGAAAGCGATAATCGTAGTGCCCCGGGCCGACACCAAGCCAGCAGTGGTCCTGCCACATTCGCAGGGACGGTTTCCAGAGTATGAAACGGGCCAACACGGTGTCGGTAGACTCGCCTGACAGGACGTTGTGAAAGCGTTTCTGAACGCTGTCGGCCTTCGAATAGAAATGGAGGCCGGCGGCTATCAGCGCGGCCACAATGATCAATATGGGAATCCGATACTGACGCCGGCGAATCAACAGGACAAAAAAGAGAAGCGAAGCTGCAATCGTGGCCACCCATCCTCCACGAGAAACAGTGACCCCGATCCCAGCCAGCATCACAATGGAAGCGTAACCCAAAAAGACCCGCAACAGTTGACCAAGGCGTCCGATCAGCGTGTATGACAATCCCAACGGCAGGAGCATTTCGAGGAAACCAGCCAGATGATTGGGGCAGATATAGGTTCCTGATCCGCGCTTTCGATAGGCTGCGGGCTTGATAAAGTGCCACACATATTCCGAGTCCGTGGCAAACTGGTAGATGGCATACATTGAGACGGCCATTCCTAAGAAAATCAAGAGGAAGGTTAACAGGTGAGTGGACCCCGGCCGATTCAGGTTGTTCAACACGATAAAAAATAGAAAAGCGTAGACCAGAACCCGGATTAGTTCTTGCCTGGCCACATATTCGATGTCTGCTTGTTGATACCGGACGATCGCGTAGATGACGAAGGCAATCACAGCCCAGCAAATCGGCGGCCATAACAGACGATGTTTCGGATTCAGCCAGAGGCGAAGTAGCCATAATAAAACGGTCCCCACTGTCAGTGCCTGAATGATCAGAAATTCCAATGGACGCACCGCGCCGGTGGCCAGCGGGCCGAAGACCAAAACTGCGAGGACCAGAACCAGGATTCCCCTCTCGCACCATTTGTCCAATTGCTCGCGTGTCATGAAGCGATCCGGCCGCAGGATTGCAGCACTATTTCGCACCACGATTTTGGACGGAAGGCCATCGAGAAAACAGACGTCGGTCTTCTGCTCTGAAGGATCTTTCACCTGCCGCCGCACCGACAATGACCGGCGGCAGCGCAGGCCGTTGATTTGGCCTGGCGAAACGCGAGGCAATCAAAACAGGCTGTAGATAAAGGGAGCCAGTGCCGAGCCTTTGGCGGCCACTAAAACCACTCCCAGCATCAGCAAAAACACAACGATCGGAATCAA
>QHOP01000111.1 GCA_003219345.1 Verrucomicrobiota bacterium | reverse complement strand
AAACGCTCCGGGGGGAACTGGCCGATATGCCGGTCGAGTCTGAAATCGGCCCGGACGATTTGCTCATTCGTGGGGAACAGGAAACCGAGTTGATGAAACTGCTGAACCAGATTCCGCTGCCGCAGCGTTCCGTGCTGTTGCTGCACTTTATTGAAGACTTTTCACTCGAAGAAATCAGCCGTATCACCGGCGCGCAAGTTGGCACGGTGAAATCGCGCCTGCATTACGCCAAACGCGCGCTGCGAAAACTCTGGAAAGATAAGAATGAAAACCCCGCGTGAAATCTTGTTGAAACGGCATCCGGCTGTTGAAGGCCGGCTGGACGCGATTCGCGAGCGGGTTCTGGCTCACGAACTGAATTGCCCGGCGCCAAACCCGACCTCAGTCAGCCCCGGTCTCGGGCTTGTCCTTTTGCGTTTGCCGCTTCGGATTTGGCAGGAGCTTTTCTGGTCGTGCCGACGGATCTGGGCCGGATTGGCGGGGGCGTGGCTGGTGATGATCGCAGTCAATTTGCTCAGTCTTGATGAGCCGTCAGCCAGGCTGAAAACGGGCCGTGTCGCCGGACAGGACGTTTGGGCTCTGCTCGTCGAGAGGGAACGGTTGCTCGCCGAACTGGGGGAGACCGCTCCGCCGCCGCCACCGCCGAAGCCTGCGACGGCTCCACGCCCAAGGAGCGAATATCGCCCCGCAAATCGCGCGCGGTGTTGATGTGCCAACAATGAAAACATCCGAGAATTCGACCGGGCCGGGACGATCTTTGTTCGCGAGATTTTTCCGTTGGCTTTTTAGTTGGAAAACGCTGCGGCGAGCGTTGCTCTCTCTGGTTGGTCTTTTCACTTTGATTGCCCTGCTGGTCACGGAAGAGAACTGGCGCGGCAAACGAGCGTGGGAGAACTTCAAACGCGAATGGGAAGCCAAAGGCGAGCGGTTCGATCTGGCCGCATTCATGCCAAAACCGGTGCCAGACGATCAAAATTTTGTGATGACGCCGTTCTTTGCTCCTGTGCGTGAAAAGGAACGGCGGATGGCGAGCGGCGACTGGAGAGATACGAACGTCCTGCAAAGCACATTGGACATTTATGGCAGTGTCAGCAACAAGCGCGCTCCTTTGTTCGGCAACCTGAAAACAGGAAAGCTCACGGACCTGCTAGAATGGCAGAAGTTTTATCTCGGCAATACCAACTTTCCGTCCATTCCGCAGCCTCAAACTACGGCCAAGGATGTCTTGTTCGCGCTCGAGAAGTTCGGGCCGGTCTTGAAGCAGTTACGCGAGGTCAGTCACCGGCCCTACGCTCAGTTCCCGCTTTACCAGGACAAGGATCCCATGCTTCCGCTGATCCACCTCAGCAATCTTAAGTCCGTCGCATCAGTGCTTCGACTGCGCGCTACTGCATTCCTCGCAGACGATCAGAGTGAAGAATCGCTCCAGGATGTGAAAGTGATTCTTCGACTGGCGGATTCCCTGAAGCCGGAACCGTTCCTGATTTCCCATCTGGCGCGTCTTTCTGTTCTGGAAATTTCCGTCAATCCCGTTTGGGAGGGGTTGGCCCGACATCAATGGAGCGCGCCGGAACTGTTGGACCTGCAGCGGTTGCTCGGGTCGATTGAACTGCTGGCCGATTACGAGCATATCATACGGGGTGAACGGGCAGGGAGTAATAACATACTTGCTTGGTTGCGAAGCGGGCGCCGCATCCCGAGCGGATTGCTTTATCAAAACCAAATACGCATTGACCGCTTTTACCAGTTGCGGGCGTTGCCGTTGGTTGACGCGGGGCTGCACCGACTTTATCCGGGACAATGCAACCAATTGACCAACCTGCCCGAATTCAGAAAAAAGACGCTGTACAACTTTCTTGCACCGCTGCTACTTCCCTCTATCGGCGGCGCGGTCAAGACCGCCCATGAGCAGGCAGTCCTTGACCAGGCCGCAGTGGCCTGCGCGCTGGAACGCTATCGTCTGGCGCTGGGGCAGTATCCCGAAACGCTCGATGCGCTCATACCGCAATTCATTGAAAAACTTCCCACTGACGTCGTCGGCGGCCAGCCGTTGAGGTATCGCCACACTGATGACGGCCAATTCGTGCTCTATTCAGTGGGCTGGAACGAAAAGGATGACGGAGGTGTGATCGCCTATGACCAAGGCAAAACTCTGATTCTGAATGACAATCGTGGCGACTGGGTCTGGCGATATCCGACCAACCGATGATCTCAAAGTCGTGATTGCGTAAACCCTACCGCCGCACCAATTCATTGAACCGGTTTCGGCTGCGCCTTTTCCCACTCGGCTTGGCTGACTTTCTTCACTTCATGTTTGATGTAGAACGTCCCTTTTTTGTTGCCGACCACGATGTCCGGATATTTCCTGTTACTGCAATAGCCCGCCACCACCTGCGTACCGACGCCGGAGTCGTCGTCGATCAGGTGAGGAACGAAATCTACGGACTTGTCCTTGTGGCGGACTAGCTCGAACCAGTAAATCACCGCCGGATCGGTCGGGTCGGCGTCGCCATGTGCGCCGTGCGCCCAGAACCGTTTGCCGGTCACGATGTCCTTCACGCCGTCGCCATCCATGTCAATCAAGTCAACCGCGTGGAGTTGTGAAAATGTCACCCCGTAGGCATTGGGCTTCTTTTCCTTTTCGAGGATGAGATGTTCCTTGAAGGTGATGTCGCCGTTCTGCTTTACCTGTTCGTACCAGACCAGGCCGTAACCGTGCGCGGCGACGCTCGTGATCACGTCGTTCAAACCGTCGCCGTTCACGTCGTAGGCATACGCTTGCGAGCCGCCCGTGCCGAACTTGGACGCATGAAATTTCCATAGCGGATCGCCCGCAAGAGATTTGGGCTGTTCCCACCAGCCGTCCTTCTCGATCAGGTCCATGCGCCCGTCCCCGTTCACGTCGCCGACGCCCATGCCATGGGTGAATTTGTGATAATTGTTGTTCGGTGAAATCGGGTGCCATTTCCATGGCCGCCCCGGATCGTTCCAATCCGGCTCCGCGTAGCCGTAAGAACCTTTCGAGCTGCAGATAATCTCCGGTTTGCCGTCGCCGGTGATGTCCGTGAACGTCGGCGACTCGTTGTCGGTTACGTCGAGCGCGACGTGTTTCTGCCAATGGCCCTCTCGCCCTTTCGGATTCTCATACCACGCCGAGATTTCACCCGGGAAACCCACAATCAAAATGTCGTCCCAGCTGTCTTTGTTGAAATCGTAAGCGAACGCGAAAAAGTTGTCCGAATAAGCGTTGTTGACGCCGAGCGCGCCTTCAAACCCCTCGATAGCCTCCTCTTTGCCCTCGGCCAATTTCTTCTTAAACGTCTGTGTCGCGGGATAATATTCGTGGCGTTTCTTGAAGTCCGGCCCTTCGTACCAGTATGGACCGGAGACGACGTCTGGTTTGCCGTCGTGATTGAAATCGCCGAAGTTGGCGCCTTCGGACCAGAATTTGTCGCTGAGCCTCGTCTTCTTGAAGGTGTGGAGCAGATAATCTTTTGCGAAGCCGGCGACACCGCTGGAAAGGAGCGCCGCGAGGACGAGCGAGAATGTGTTCATGCTTAATCTCTGTCAGCAACCGCCTGAACGGTCAAGCCGGATGGTGTCGGCGACAAACGCCAGGGCGCGAATCGGTTTTTGAAACCGACGGCAACAGCTGCGGAACAGCGGCAGCGAGTAGCTCTGCTTCAGTCGCAGGTTTGAGATCCGGGGAGAGCACGTGGGCACTTCCGCGTCCCGAACTGAATCAGGATTTTCACTTGTGCTTGAGGCAGTTGGGCATGGTGGCTTTGACTTCGTCGGGCAGTTGTGATTAGATGCGGACGTTGCAGCCTAAATGGGCCCGCCTTCCTGCGAGCCCATGCGGGGGGACCAAATCCGGAGTGGAATTCCGGACGGGGCGAACGGCAGCGGCGAACCGTTGCCAAGGCCACTTCTAAGGCCGAGCCCGTCAGCTAACCTCGTCGGCGATTGGAAGGGCGATCCTCTAGGGCCGCAGGTCGCGGCACCATCTGGTCTCCCAAACGTAAAGCAGCGTTGTGCTGTTGCGCGGCATTGTAACGGCGATCTGCGTTCGCCGTCGCAAACGCGCGTCCGCGTCGGTCATAGACCGCCGCTACCGCACAACACATCGGAGATTGGTTATGACAACAGGCATTATCTTGGGCGCTCTCTCGCCCGTGGAGTTGGGACTGATTTTCTGCATTCTCCTGCCGATCATCATCGGCCCGTTCGTTCTTGGCGCCGTGCTGATTCAGGAACGGCAGGTGGGCGTCGTCGTGAAGCGCTTCGGCGCACGCGCGCTGCCGCCGGGCCGCCTGGTTGCGCTGGGCGGCGAGGCCGGTTACCAGGCCGACACACTCGCGCCGGGCCTGCACTTCGGTTATTGGCGCTGGCAATATCGCATCTTCAAAGTGCCGGTGACGATTGTGCCACAGGGCGAAATCGCACTGGTGCTCGCCGCGGACGGCACGGCGATTCCGCCGGAGCGCATCCTCGGCAGAGTGGTTGACTGCGACAACTTCCAGGACGCGCGGAAGTTTCTGCTCAATGGCGGCGAGAAAGGCCGTCAACTCGGCATTCTCACGGCGGGCACGTATCGCATCAACACGGCGTTGTTCACCGTGATTGCTTCGGCGACGGCGCCGGAACACGGGATGTTTCCCGCACAACTGCAGCTTCACCGCGTCGAGCCGGACATGGTGGGCATCGTCACGACATTGGATGGCCGGCCGATCGAATCGGGCGAAATTGCCGGGCCGGTCATCCCCGGCCACGACAATTTCCAGAATGCCCAGGCGTTTCTCGACGGCGGCGGGCGGCGCGGTTTGCAGGAGCAAATCCTGTTGTCCGGAACGTGGAACCTGAATCCGTGGTTCGCGCAGGTCGAGCAGGTGCCCATGGTGCAAATCCCCATCGGCTACGTCGGCGTCGTCATCTCCTATGTCGGAATGGCCCACGAAGACGTGAGCGGCCTGGAGTTCAAGCACGGTGATCTCGTGGTCGCCGGCCACAAGGGTGTTTGGGTGACGCCGCTGTATCCCGGCAAACATCCCATCAACACCCGCATCATGAAGGTCGAACTCGTGCCGACCACGAACATCGTGCTCAACTGGGCCTCGCGCACTGAGGCGCATCATTACGACGAAAAACTCTCGTCCATCACCGTGCGCTCCAAGGACGGATTCGCGTTCAACCTCGATGTGGCGCAGATTATCCACGTCGGCGCCCTCGATGCGCCGAAGGTGATTTCGCGCGTCGGCTCGATGCAGAACCTCGTGGACCACGTCCTGCAGCCGATTGTCGGAAATTATTTCCGAAACTCGGCGCAGGACTACACCGTGCTCGACTTCCTCAGCGCGCGCAGTCAGCGGCAGGTCGAAGCCGCGGAGCACATTCGCGCCGCGATCGGCGCTTATGACGTTCAAGCCATCGACACGCTCATCGGCGACATCAATCCGCCGGCGACGTTGATGGAAACGCAGACCGACCGCAAAATCGCCGAAGAACAGCGCAAGACCTATGAGGTGCAGGAAGCCGCGCAGAAGCAGCGCCAACAACTTGTGCGCCAGACTTCGCTCGCGGACATCCAGCAACAGGTGGTCGGCGCCGAACAAGGCGTGAATATCACGGAACTGAAAGCGAACGCGAACGTCAAGCAGGCCACCGGCGATGCGGAAGCCACGCGCCTGCGCGCGCTCGGCGAGGCCGAGGCCATTCGCGCCACCGGCCAGGCCAAAGCGGAGGCATATCGCGCCGGCGTCGAGTCGCTCGGCGCGCAGGGCTACACGGTGATGCAGCTCATGCAAATCGTCGGCGAGCGCAACGTGCGCATCGTGCCGGACGTCGCTGTGAGCGGTACCGGCGGAAGCACCGGTTTGGTGGACGGGCTGCTGGGCTTGATGGTCCGCGACCAGGCAACGAAACAAAACGCGAAGGGCGATTAGCGAGCGAAGTCAACGCGACACTGGCGACCCCGAGCACAGGTTTGCCGCGCCTGGCAGGCCTGTGCTTTCTATTTCGGCGTCGCGTTGTCGAGCAGGCGGAACTCCTCGACGAGATATTCGACGGCGGCAGCGTCAAACCTCTGCGTGTCTTTGGCCGTGAAAATGCCGAGACAAATGCCGTCGTCGCGCCGGGCGCAGTAGAGGAAGGCATGCTCGTAAACCCAACGGACGCGTTCGTGGGGGAAGAAGTTGATTTTGAGCACTTGAAATGCGTCGCTCATGCAACGCAAGGCGTTGTCCAGGGCCTGTGCCGGAAAGTCGGCAGACCAGGTCTGGGTGAACGAAGTTTTGTCCGGATAGCGGACGCCGCACGCGAGGACGCCGGGAAGTTGAGTCCGGCGGGCGAGCCACTGCTGGAGTATTTCCTTCATACGTGTCGCATCAGCTTTCCACCGGCAACCGGCTGGCGCGCACAAACAGCGCGCGGTCAGGCTCGATCTGGGTAACGATCCGGTGTTTCATCCCCTCGATTTCCAGGCGTTCAAAGTGACCGGTCGGAAGGCCCTGGCGCAGTTGCCAGGACTTTTGCGACAGAAACTGGAGGAAACGGATTCGCGCGTTGACATCGGCGCATTGCCACTCGTAAAGCACGTCGCCCTGCGTCGAGCAGATCAGCATTTCGTCGATCTTCGGGCGAAGGACCTCGACCGGTTCCGGCGCAGGAACTGCCATGCCCTCCTCATCCACCGCAGGAAGCGTTTCGGATTCAGCGACCGATTCGCTCGCCGAGGCGGGCAGCGATTCGACCGCGTATTGAGTGGGGGCTGACGGTGTTGGAGCGACCAGCGTCTCGGCGGCGGTTTCCGCTGCGGCCTGCTCGACGCTCGGGAAAGGCGACGTCGTCAGAGGATCGCTGGCTTCATCGCGTTTGCGGGCCGCTTCCATCAGCAGGAATTCCCATGAACCCGAGATGGTCCGCGCCGGCGGCTCGACGAATGGTTTGAGGTGGAATTGGCCGCCGCCGAGCGACATCAGATAATTGAACGCCTCCTCGCCGTTGACGTCCCCTGCCTGCGCGTGGATGATCTGGCCGTCCACGACAAAAATGGTTCCCTGCACGTTCGGGGTGGAAACTTCCAGCACGGACGAACTGCGCGCCAGGCATTCCATTTGCAGCACGTCCTGCAACCCGACCCGCCGCAACATGCCTTGGAAACCTTCCTCCGGCTGCAACTTAATCAGCTCGTTGAGCGCCGAATAAAGATTCTGCCAACCCTCCCGGCTGGCAGGCTTCTCCAGGAAAAGTTCCGCCCCGTTGCTCAAACAGGCGGCGCGATACGGCTCGGTGGCGTCACCGGTCAGCGCCACTTTCAGAATCTGAGGATACTTGCGATGAAGCAGCGCAAGGAATTGCAGGCCGTCCATCACCGGCATGTGGACGTCGATGACGAGCAGGTCGATTTTTTGTTCGCGAATCAGCGCCAGCGCGCCCGCGGCCTCCGGAGACACGAGGACTTCCCACTGCCCATCGGAGTAAGCGCGCATCAGGTTCTGGATGGCGTCCAGAAAGCCTGGGTCGTCATCGACGAACAAAACCGTTGTGCGCTTCGTTGGCATGCGAGACCGCGGCCGGCGAGCGAGTCTGCTTCCGCGATGGCGTCAGCATCGGCCGCACAATTCGGCGCATGTTTTGTAGAGGATTTGCGCCGGACAAAAAAGCAAAATCAACCTGCCGAAATCCGATGGCAGACCCGCTTCAGGCGTCGCAAGGCCGGAGGTGAAGCGCAGCCTGGTGCTGCGCATGTTGCGCGTCGTCGGCCGGTATCCAGCCGATTCGCTCCAATGCGCGCGCGGCAGCTTGCCGTACCCACTGGTCCGTGTCGTCAAGCGCGGTCACCAGCGGCTTCGCTAGATGCGCGTTGCCGATGCGGCCCAGGGCTTCGGCGGCCGCCAGACGGAGATCGCTGTCATAATCGTTCAACGCCTTGAACAGCGCGTCGATCGCGACCTGTTGGCGCAAGCGGATGGCGGTGTTCATCGACGTCAACTCCGGTTCCGCGGCATAAACCTTGTCCAGTTTGGCCATCACCTCGGACGCCGATTGCCGCACCCAATACTCGTTGCTCTGGAGCGCGATTTTCAATTCTGGAATCGCTTGCCGTGCGGCGGCGGACTTTTCCCACTGACAGTCAATCCTTCGCAAAGCCGCCGCTGCCAGTTGGCGCACGGCCGACTGCGAATCCGCCAGGGCCAGGACCAGTCGCTCGACGGCACGCGGTTCGCCGATTTCACCCAGTGCCGCGACGGTCACCTCCCGCACGTCGTGGTCCGGGTCTTTGAGCAGTTCTGTCAACGACTCGGCGGCCCGCGGCTCATTGAGCCGGCCCAAGGCTTCGACCGCCGCTTTGCGCACCGACCAGTTGACATCTTTCAACGAGGCCAGCAGGGGCTCGCCGGCATTGGCGTCGCCAATCTTGCCAAGAACCGTCGCGGCGGTCGCGCGGACATGTTGATCTTTGTCGCGGAGCGCAATCACCAGCGCCTTGGTCACCTTCTCGTCGCGGACGTCGCACAAAGCATCTATCGCGGAGACGCGCACGGTTGGGTCCGCATCGTTGACGGCGGCCGCCAGCGCCTTGATCGCGCGCGCGTCACCGATCTGGCCGAGGGCTTCGACCACGGCGCGGCGATTCGGATTCTGCTCGTCCTTCAACAGCGCCACCAGCCGTTGCACTGCGCCGGCGCCCACGCCGACGGCTTTGACGAATTCCCCGGCAGCCAGAGCGCGAAGGACAATCTGTTCGTCGTTCGCCGGTTGCCAACCTAAAGCGTCAAGCGCCCTGGCAGCGCGCCAGCGGACCTCATGTCGCGGGTCTTCGAGCGCGCGAGTGAGCGGGTCGATGGCGCGAGTGTCGTTGACTTGAGCTAATGACACCACTGCGGCCTCGCGCACTTCGCTGTCGGGGTCGTGCAGGGAACTCATCAAGGGGGTCAAGACCTTTTCGTCCTTCGTTCGCCCAAGCGCCTGAACCACGGCCTTGCGGACTTCGTGGTCGGGATCGTTTGCGAGTGCAAGAAGATGATCCACCGCCTCGGCCGGGTTTTCCGCGAACAGTCTTTCGACCGCTACCTTGCGCGTCTCCGGCTTCTTAGATTTGAGCTGCTGCAGCGTCCACCATTTCATGACAGGTCGGATTGGTCGCGGGCGCGAATCTCCGCAGCGAACGTTGTGCCAAAAGGTTCCGGCGCATCCATCGCCGGGGATTAAAAGCCCCGGAGGGGAACTTTGCAAAAACTTTTCCTTTGGAGTTGAACCGTGGACTGGCTTTGTTGTTCGTGTTTGTCAGATTGCTGCCGTCCGGTTGACGGCACGGGCCGTCGCGCGCGACATCCTCAAACTGTCGTGAAGGCCGGAACCCGGCCCGGCGGAACGCCGTGACTATTTCAAGCTGGTAGCGTGCTCCTGCAGCCAGACGAGGTCCACGTTGTTGGGCGTGACGATAAACTTCTGGAATGTTTTCTTGAGCGGTGGCTGCGTGCGGCGGTCGCGCCATTTGTGAATTTCAGCATGCCCGTCGGCAAACGTGACTCCGCTGGCGCCGTTGTGGTAGCTGGCGGGAAGATTGACGAGTTGCGCTCCGCCACCGGTTGTCATGTCGATCGCGAAATAACCGTCATCAATGCTGTCGGACCTTTCATCAATAAAGACCAGCGCGTCGGTCGGAGAGGGCGCAATGATATCGCTGGTCTTGCCGTAAAGACGATAGCGGTCATTCCACGGTGGAGTATTCGGCCCCATCCAAGAACTCATCGCCATACTGCGGACCCGCGGGTAAACCTTTCCGTTGATGCGGGTAACGCTTCGATCCGCCAAACATTTGTAAACCGCCGCTGCCTGGGCATAAGGGCCCAGTTGCGAAAAGCGCGTGTCCAAAAGAAACACCGTATTGGTGTTGTCGGTTTTGTCGCCGGGCTCATTTTCCGGAGTCAGCCAGCCGGTGATCCAGTTTCCCGCGTTCATGACGTGGTTCGCCTCAGCTTGCCAGTTATCGCCGGGAAGGGTTTCCTGGTTGTCCCCGGCAAACATCAACCAGGCGAGTTGTAGTTGCTTCAAATTGTTCAGACAATGGATGCCTTGAGCCTTGGTCTTGGCCTTCGACAGCGCAGGCAATAACAGTCCGGCCAGTATGGCGATAATCGCAATGACCACCAGCAGTTCGATCAAGGTGAATGCCGGACAGAAATGTTCCTTGCTGAGCCGGCCGGACGCTCCGCACTTTTCGACTGTTCTCATGGTCGTCGCATGTTGGTCGCCGCCGTTGGCGCCAGACTGTGAGATGGGTTCGACATTAGCCTCGCAAAATTCCGAGTCAACCGTAGATTCGGAGAAAACTTTTTCTTTTGAGCGCCCGCGATTTGAGCAACAACTCAACGCCCATGAGCACTCGTCATGTGATTGTTGAATCAACTTTCGCAAAAGCGGATTGGCGACGGCTCATCCGAGTCACCGGCGTGATCGTACTCTGTTTGAGGCTTCACGCCGCCGACCCGTTCGCGGAAAATGTTCGGCCCACCGAGGCGTTAATGCCGGAGCAGGAACAGAAAAGTTTTCATCTGCCGCCCGGCTTTGAAATCCAGCTGGTCGCCGCCGAGCCGGACATCCTCAAACCGATGAACATGGCTTTCGACGCGCAAGGCCGGCTCTGGGTGACCGTCACCCGCGAGTATCCCTTTCCCGTCCCGCCCGGCAAACCAGCCCGTGATCAGATTAAAATCCTGTCGGACTTCGACGAAAATGGCCGCGCGCGAAAGATCACGACTTTCGCCGAGGGGTTGGATATACCCATCGGCATTTATCCTTTTCGGTCGCCGGCAAACGTTGAAGCGCCGAAACGTGATGCGTTGAAACGTGAATCCTTGCCGCCTGACGGCGTTTCAACGTTTCAACGTTTCAACGTTTCAACGAATTTGACTTGGAAATGCGTCGTCTGGTCCATCCCGAACATCTGGCTCCTGGAGGACACCAATGGCGACGGCAAAGCCGACCAGCAGGAAAAGCTCTACGGGCCGTTCGGCTGGGAACGCGACACGCACGGGATGAATTCCTCATTCGCGCGCGGTTTCGACGGCTGGCTCTACGCGACGCACGGCTACAACAACAACACCGATGTGCGCGGCGCGGATGGCCATGAAGTGAAAATGAATTCCGGCAATACCTATCGCATCCGGCTCGATGGCTCGCGCATCGAGCAAAACACCTGGGGCCAGGTCAATCCGTTCGGGCTTTGCTTCGACGCGCTCGGCAATCTTTACTCCGCCGATTGCCACAGCGAACCGATCTATCAACTCCTGCGCGGCGGTTACTATCCGAGCTTCGGCAAGCCGCACGACGGCCTCGGCTTCGGCCCCGAGATGCTGACGCACGACCACGGCTCGACCGCCATCGCCGGCATCGCCTACTACGCCGCCGACCACTTCCCCAAGGAGTACCGCGACAGCGCTTACATCGGCGACGTGGTGACGAATCGCGTCAACGAGTTCCGCATCAAGTGGACCGGCTCCACACCGCTGGCCAACGAACGGCCTGATTTCGTTGTCACCGACGACCCGTGGTTCCGTCCGGTGAATCTGCAGCTTGGCCCGGACGGCGCGCTTTATATTGCGGATTTTTACAACCGCATCATCGGCCATTACGAAGTGCCGTTGACCCATCCGGGTCGGGACCGCACCAGCGGACGCATCTGGCGGATTGTTTACGTAGGACAGCCGTCCCGGCTGTCTCCCGAGGACTCGACGGTGAAGAAAAAGTCAGAGACAGGCAAGATGCCTGTCCTACGGCCTGCGACGCTCCCGAACGACC
>QHOP01000360.1 GCA_003219345.1 Verrucomicrobiota bacterium | reverse complement strand
TTTTTCCTAAGCCAGGTCATGGTCAGAGCTTCATCGGGTGCTTCAATTTCAGCGTCATACCGAAGCTGAACGTTACCGAGTTCGTCGCCTCTACCTGTTCGATGTCCCCGGAGAGTTTTGTTTCCTTCCGGTCAAACAGGGGACTGGATTGGAGCTCATCCTCGACGGCGTAGGCCAATTTGTTATTCGCCGAGGGGTCATATTTCTTCAAATTCAGCCCGCGACATTTCATCGTCACGACCGAAATTTCGTTGGTCGAGGTGGAGGTCGCGGGCTTGGGCGCCGTCGGTGCGCTTTCGCCTTCTGACGGCGAAGGAAGCCCCCTGGGGATCAGACCGTACCGCTCCATCATCAGCCGATTATAATAAAAAGGCATGGGCGACGACTCCGGCTCCTCAGACGTGGGCGAGGCGGTCAAACCCGGAGTAGCCGAAGTGAAACTCTCAATCCAAACGCCGTTTTCGACTCCCATGGCCTGTTTCCGCGTG
>QHOP01000359.1 GCA_003219345.1 Verrucomicrobiota bacterium | reverse complement strand
GTGCGACGTAACTCGCTCAACACGTCCGCCCAATAGAACCGCTGCTCCATCCATTCGGTCAACTGGCTGGTCTCCTGCTTGAGTTTCGTCAGCTGGTTCAACTCGCCCTGAAGTTCGGTTTGCTTCTGTCTCAACGGCTCGACTTTTACATTGAGCCGCTCCAGCGCCTCACGTTTGATTTCCGCGATCTTGGCGTAGAACCAGCCGTACGCCAGGACTCCGGCAACCAGGCTGAAAACCGTGGCGATGAAATATGGTTTCTTTTGATTGAACTGCTGCCGTTTGAGCGAACTCTTGGGCATCAAGTTCATTTCCACCGGGCACTGGGCCACGTTGCGCAGTCCCAGGCCCACCACCTCGCCATACGAATGAGCGACTTTGGCCAGTTCCTCCAGGTCGATGGAGGCGTCAATCTGAATATTGCGGAACGGATTGAAGTATTCGACCGGCAGGTTCAACTTTTCGGCGAAAAACTGTGCCGTGTACGGCATGATCGACGCACCGCCGGCCAGGAACAATCGCTGCGGCGCGGAGCCGCCCTGTTGTCCGCGATAGAACTGGATCGTTTGGTTGACCTGAATGTGCAGCCGCGTCATCACCTGACGCGCAATCTTGGAAATCGCCGCCTGCTGCGGGTTGTCCGGCTCTTCGTAAGCGCCGCCCAGACTGACGAAACCCTGTTCGACCTTCAGCCGCTCCGCTTCGGCAAACTTCAGTTTGGACTCGGCCGCAAAATCCTGCGTGATCGAGTTGGCGCCGATGTTGATGCCGCGCGAATAGACTTTGCCTTTCTCGAAAAACAGCAGGTTGCTGGTCTTCGCGCCAATGTCGAGCAGCATGGTGCAGCCGTCCAGATCGCCGTAATTGTAGCGAAACGCGTTGCACAGAGCCGCCGGTGAGACATCCACCAACTGCACCCGCAGATTGGCCGCTTCCGCGGTCCGAAAGAGCCCATCGACCACGTCGGCTTTGATCGCCACCAACAGGACTTCCAACTCGCCGGTGGGCGCCGTTCCGAGGATCTGGTAATCCCACACCACTTCCTCCAGCGGGAAGGGCACGTTTTGCTGCGCTTCGTACTGGATGATCTGGGTCACTTTGGAAGTGTCCACCGGCGGCAGTTTGACGAACTTGGAAAAAACGTGGAAACCGGGGGCGCAAACCTCGATGTTCTTTGAGCCAAAGGGCCGTTCCGCGAACAATTCCTGTATCGCCTTCAGAATCACGCGTTCGCGAGCGGCGTCCTGGGAACCTTCAAACCCGAGCGATTTCAGCCCGAATTGCTTCAGACGCAATGTGCCGGACTCGTTCGGCTCAAATTCGGCGATCTTGAGACTGCCTGCCCCGAAATCGAGGCACAAGAATGACTTCGTGTTTAGCATCTAAGCTCCGCTGACAATTCCCGACCAAAGACGATCCGCTTCAGGCGCCCCGAAGTCGAACAGGAACGTGAAAGTCTTTGCTGGTTACTGAAAATCCACAGCATGGTCAAATACAAAAATCGAATCGCTTCAATTTATTCTCTGGTCTTTTACACTCAACCCAAAATTTTGCTGCGAAAGTAAGCGATCGTTTTATCCAGCCCCGCAGCCAAAGAGACTTTCGGCTTCCAGTTCAACAGTTTTTTAGCCCGCGTAATATCGGGCCGGCGCTGCTTCGGATCGTCCAGCGGCAGCGGTTTGAAAGCGATTTTGCTCCGCGAACCGGTGAGGCGAATGATTTCCTGCGCGAACTGCAGCACCGTCATTTCGCGCGGATTGCCGAGGTTCACCGGTTGATCTGTGTCGCTCATCATCAAACGGTAAATGCCCTCGATCAAATCCGAGCAATAACAAAAGCTGCGTGTCTGAGAACCATCCCCAAAAACCGTGAGCGGCCTGTGGTGCAGCGCCTGACTGATGAACGCCGGCACCACACGCCCGTCATTCAAGCGCATCCGCGGACCATACGTGTTGAAGATGCGCACAATCCGCGTGTCGATGCCATGCTCGCGATGGTAAGCCATGGTCATTGCTTCGGCGAAACGCTTGGCCTCGTCGTAACAGCCGCGAGGGCCGATCGGGTTCACGTTGCCCCAATAGTCTTCGTCCTGCGGATGGACCAGTGGGTCGCCATAGATTTCTGAGGTGGAAGCCAGCAAGAATCGCGCCTGTTTGTGCTTCGCCAGACCGAGCGCTTTGTGGGTGCCGAGCGAACCCACTTTCAACGTCTGAATGGGCAGTTCCAGATAGTCAATCGGACTGGCGGGCGACGCAAAATGCCAGACGTAATCCACCGGACCATCAAGAAAAAGGAACTCCGTGACGTCCTGATGAATGAATCGCAGATTACGGTCACCGGCCAAATGCGCGACGTTATCGACATTGCCAGTGACAAGATTGTCTATAGCAATGACTTGGTGCCCCCTGCCCAAAAGCAATTCCACCAGATAGGAACCCAGGAACCCGGCGCCACCCGTGACGACCGAGGTCGGCCGATCAGTCCCGGATTTTCTTCTTTTCGCACCGGCCATATAAAGTGATTAACAAGACTGCCAGCGTTTAATCACGAAGTTTGCCCGCTCGCCGGCAGCCGCCCGGCTCTTACTTGGCCCCCGTTCCGAGCACGACGACGGGAATCGTCCGAAAGAGGATCTTGAAGTCAAGCCACAACGACCAATTGTCGATGTATTCCAGGTCCAGCCGCACCCAGTCGCGGAAATCTTTCACGTTGTTTCGTCCGCTGACCTGCCACAGACAGGTGATGCCGGGTTTGACGCTGAGCCGCCGGCGATGCGCCAGGTCGTCGAACCGCTTCACTTCCTCCAAAGGCAGCGGCCGCGGGCCGACCAGGCTCATCTCGCCGCGGAGGACATTGATGAGTTGGGGAAATTCATCGAGACTGAATTTGCGAAGGAAGCGTCCAACCGGCATCACGCGAGGATCAGAGGTGACCTTGAAAACCGGCCCTGCCATTTCGTTCAACACTTCCAGTTCGTGCTTCCGCTGTTCCGCGTTGTTCACCATCGAGCGAAATTTGAGCATCGTGAACGGTTTTCCGTTCAAGCCGGCCCGCTGCTGGCGGAACAAAATCGGTCCTGGAGAAGTGAGCTTGATCAGCAGCGCTA
>QHOP01000358.1 GCA_003219345.1 Verrucomicrobiota bacterium | reverse complement strand
GAACAGGACACTACTGACGAGCCGTTGGCAGCATTGAATTGTCCGCGTTTTCACGGCTCGCGAGTACGCTCGCCCCACCGCCCAAATACTTATGCAATCAGTTCCAGGTGCCATCGCCTGAAGTTCCTGGCGACGGCGGCTTTGGCCGTTACGCTCGTCGGAATCGCCATTGCGGCTGACAAGAGCGCGAGTGCCAACGCGGGAGATGCCAAAAACAAGACCGCTTTTCAGGAAGTGGATCTGCGCGGGAAAATCGTCTGCCTGCCCGAAGCGATGCACGAGCTTTATGGCATCGACTTGCCGACGAACCACGAACACATTTGGGGATTCAAAACAAAAAACGAAACTTTCTACACGCTGCTGCGGACGAAGTTGTCCGAGGCGTTGTTCGTGGACGAGCAGGTGCGCAAAAAGGAACTCATCCTCAAAGGGCACGTGCTTCCCAAAACGCAGATTTTTGAAATGACTGACATGAAATCCGTGCGTAATGGCATCGTTTATGACCTCTACTATTATTGCGACGTTTGCGCGATCAAGACGCTTTCGCCAGGTCCGTGCATGTGTTGCCAGGGACCGGTGAAGCTGGTGGAGAAACGTCCGGAGTGACTTCTACTGAATGTGGCCGTGCCCCTTGTAAACCAACTCGAACGCGATGCCGGTTTTCTCTTCGCCAGCTTTGGCCGGCACCTTGACCCGCACGCTGTTATGTTCGGCAACAGGTTCGTTGAGTTTTGGAAAATCTCCGGTGTCGGAAGAAATAGGGCGTAGACTTAGAACAACAGGATGGCCGGAGGCCGTGTCTTTGCCGCTCGCCTTGGTCATGGCTTTGAACGAGGCGATCCCGTCCAATTGCGTGTCGTTTTTCGCCGGTATCAGCACGGCGAAGTAGGGGTATTCCGCGGAGCCCAGATGGTCGCCGTCCTGCGGCTGCAACCCGAAACGCATCGTGTAAACGCCGGCCGCAATCTCGTTGTCTTTATAATCACGCTGACCGTTCCCGACAGACACGGCTCCGAGCAAGGTGGTCTCGTGAATGGAACCCAGCGCCTTGTCCGCCGACCCCGGCTTCGACTTCAGCGAAACCTCCGACCCGAACCAGAATTCGAAAACGGGCTTGTCGCCATTGAGCAACTGCACCGATTTCGGTTGAAGCGCTTTTCGGATGGATTCGCCGATTTGATTCGGCGGTTCTTTGTCGGCGACTTTGACTGAAAAATCACCGGCGCGCGAATCGTTCGTGAGTTGAACCCAAACCGCAATCCCCAGCAGCAATGAAAACTTTTTCATAGGAGACTTTGACATCGATTCAGCTAAACCGGGTGAGGCGAGACTCCGTCGAGCCCTAATTCTGTCGTTGGGAGGTCAAGGCTCGACGGAGTCTCGCCCCACCGTTCATGACCCCAACTCATGTCGAATTTTTCGAGACGTTCCCTACTGTTGAGTCGCGTTTCAAAAGAAAAAGGCCGGAAACACAATCGCTTCCGGCCCGCGCGAGAATTTTGTCTTAGCGAGCGAAGTGACCGAGGAAGGCGTTGCGTTTCTCGACCAATGCCCACGTCAGGTTCAGCCCGCTGCCATCAAACGAGGCCAGTTCAGTGAAGACCGGATATGCGCCGGTCACTTCCGTCAGCGGCGGATAGAAGGTTTCCTCGTTGCCGCAGAGATGGTCCTTGCTGCCGAGACAGCGCGTGGTGATTTGAACCAGGGTGCCGGCTTTTACCGAAGCGCAGCCTTTGTTGCCGCACGTGCCAATGGCGACTTCCATGGGAGCGGTTTTGACTTCAGCAACTTCGTTGATGAGACCACCGGCCAGGGAGCGCGCAAGCTCGACCAGCGCTTCGCGTTGCTTCGGCGTCGCCAGCGTATCGACGACGAGCACGGCTTTGCCGCTGCGCGGTTGATAGCGCAAGTCGCCGAGCGTGCCGTCGGTGCGCACGATGGCGATGACGTTCAGGCCGTCCAGCTTCACGCCGTTCCACGACCCTTCGCGGACCGACCAGACCAGCATGCCTTCCTTGCCGGTGAGGCCCATCTCCGCGTTGGCGAAACAGGGGCCGGTGTAAACGTCGCACGAACGCACTTCCAAATAATCGCCGGAGATGGTCGGCGTGGATTGCTTCCCGGCGAACGCGGTGGCCGCCGCCAGCATGACAACTGCAATACTTAATTTCATTTTCATAACTTTCCTTTCTCTACCAACCAGACTCTGGAATTTGAGTTTAACCTACATAACAGGAGCGCCCGGCGCAACAGTCAGTTTTACCGACCGACTGGCCGTCCGGGCCGAAGTTCTCTTGCGTTTTCGAGCACCAGTAAATGCCGCTGGCATACTCGTCCTCCGGTTGGCCGTGATAATACATTTCCTTGCAACGCATGTTGCGGCAGGGAACCTGAACTTTCTGAGGCGTCTCGGAAGTATTCATAATTTCTACGGGGCACTTTGCCTCAACCTGCCCTGGATCAGGTCGCTCAATTTCCGGGGTTCATTTGTGCCGATGCGGAAGGTTTTCCCGTCTTTCATGCACAATTCCACCGCGTCCAACCCGGAGATGTTGAACAGCCACGTCTTCTTCCCGATCCAGTGGATGCCCCAACCGTGCCACCAGCGATTTCGCACCGGCCCGCACGATTCGATTTCGGTCAAGCGCCATTTCTTTTGGATCACTCCCGGGCCGAATCGAACTTCGATAAACTCGTCATCCAGTTCCACCGTCAAACGCCAAAACAAAACGGCCGCCAGCAGCAAGACCGTCAGCGGCGCAAGCGGGCCCGGCTGATGCGACCGATACACGAGATATCCCAGCCAGACGGCGAATGCGCCTAGCACGATAGCCGCCAGCCCGCTGCCTTGGCTATGCTTGTAAATGACGGTTCCTTTCACGCGCGGTGGGTCGATTTGAATTTCTCAAGCTGCGGCCGCCAGCACCGCGCGCTTTACCGCGGCTTTAACAAGCTGGATCTTGTAACCGTTTTTGCTGAGCGGTTTCGCTCCCTGCGCTGCGGCCTCACCGCACTTCGCTGCCGAGGCCGCGTCCACGTTTGCGCCGCTCAACACTTTGCTCGCGGCTGCCGAATGCCACGGCACCGGCGCTACGTGGCCCAACACGACACGCGCATCTGACGCGGTCCCGGTTTTGATCTGGAACGCGACGGTCGCAGTGACATAAGGCCAGTCGAGTCCATGCCGATGCCGCACTTCGTAAGTGGCATTCCGCAGGCCTTTGATGGGAATGAAAATGTCGGTCAGGATTTCATTCGGCTTAAGCGACGTTTCGCGCTCGCTCTCCGTTTTCGGCGTTTGAAAGAATTTATCCGCGGCAATCTTCCGCGTCTTTCCTTTCGGACCTGTGACTGTGATCGTCGCGCCAAGCGCAATCAGCGCCGGGCCAAAACTAGACGGGTTGACGAACAACGCGGAGCTGTTATTGCCGAAAATGGCGTGATAACGGTTTTCGCCTTCGCGCACGAGCGACGCGCCCTCGTGTTTTGCAAACAGCCCAAATCCATTGCGGTAATACCAGCAACGCGGTCGCTGGCACAGGTCGCCGCCCACCGTGCCGACGGACATCAACTGCGAGCTGCCGACCCCGTTGGCCGCCGTGACCAGAGCGAGGAAGTGTTCCTTTATGTTTTTGTCCTCCGCCAATTCCGCCAGCGTGGTCATCGCGCCGATACGCACGCCTTTCTTTTCGATCTGGATGCCTTTGATCTCCGAAATGTTTCGCAAACT
>QHOP01000110.1 GCA_003219345.1 Verrucomicrobiota bacterium | reverse complement strand
CGGTGAAAACGCCGGTGGCGTTGACGACCGTCCGGGCGCGGATTTCATGAGATAGCCCGGTCTCAATGTCACGCACAATGGCTCCGCAAACGCGACCGCTCTCTTTCAAGAAAGACTCGACTCGCGCGTAATTGACCGGCACACCGCCCAGGTCCTCCAGCGTTTGCGCCAGGCAAATGGCCAGTCGGGCATCATCAAACTGTCCGTCGAAATAAAGGATACCGCCACGCAGCCCGTTTGGCTGCAACGTGGGCAGATGCTCCAACACCTCCTCGCGCGACTTCTGCTTTGAACCGTTCAACCGGAATTCTCCCGCGAGTAAATCGTAAAGCTTCAGTCCTGCGCCATAATAAGGCCGCTCCCACCAGGCGTAGTGGGGCACGATGAAAGAGAGCGGGCGTACCAGGTGTGGCGCGTTTCGCAGCAGCAGTTCGCGTTCGCGCAGCGATTCCCGGACGAGATGAAAATCCCACCGTCGCAAATAGCGCAGGCCGCCATGAATCAGTTTGGTGCTGCGGCTCGAAGTCGCCTTGGCGAAATCACTTTGCTCCACCAGCAGCGTGCGGTAACCACGCGCCGCCGCATCCACGGCGGCGCCCAGCCCGGTCGCGCCGCCGCCAATCACGAGGAAATCCCAATCGCCGGGAGACTCGCGCATTCGATTCAGCGATTGGTCGCGATTCACGCGTTAAGTTCCTCCCACGGCTTTTGGTATCACTTTGAAGGCAGCGTGGCTGCGTAAGCTGCAAACCCGCGGCGGACATGCTGCAGGGCGGTTTCGAGCGCCTCCTCAAATTCGGTCGAGCGCACGTCGCGGCCGGCAGCCTGGCACAAGCTCGCGACTTGAGTAGCGACGGCTTCATCATACTTCGCGAGTTCGGCAATCAATTTCTTTGGCTCGCTCCCGGCCCGCTTCACGATTTCCTTCGCGTACACGCGGGGCGGGGTGAATTTGCCGTCTCCGTCGCCATCCACCCAGATCGGGTTTGTCGCCCCGATAACACGCGGTTGCCAGACGCGCGAGTTGGGTTGATATGGCTTCGGAATCGGCCAGTACGCTCCGGTCACGGGCGGGCCGGATGCGATGGCGACCAGATACGCGTCGTAAGCGGGTTTGGGAACGATCCACATGACGCGCGTTTTCTGGACCGGGCTGACGGGCGTTTCAATCTGCTGCTCGCGTATCTTCACGCCGTTCGCATAAAGCTCCACGCGGTCCGCGCTCGTCCACGACGGACCGAGCACAGTGACGGTCACGCGCATCAATTCGCCCAGCCCGATCGCAAGGTCGCCGACCTGGAATTTGTCTTCCACGGTCATCTGCGTCAGCAAGCCCAGGCTGACCAGCACGCGGCCGTTAAGGAAACTCCGACAGGCTTCCTCGAGGTTGATCTTTCCGGGATTGGAATCGTCGCACAGCACATAGCTGCGGCCCTGACCGACGATGTAGCGGCTCACGTCGTGACAGTCGCTCGAACCAACCGCCGTGACGCGGTAGCCGTAATTCAGCAACGCAAACCAGTCGCGAAACGTCAGCATCAGGTCCGATTGCAGCGCGGAGGAATTGACGACTTCCACCGCGTCGAAGCTGAATTCAAACCCGCGCCGGTTCTCGCCGGTGACCGGATTGAAATTCTTTTCGGCGAACGGCTGAAAATTGCTGTGAATGTTGCGTGGATGATTCAGCACGACGACGCGCACGTCGGGCGTCGCGCGCAGTTCCTCCATCAACCTGGGCCAGTCGGTGATTCGATGGTCCGGCACGCGGCTTCCCGGTTGAACCGGGAAGATGTTGAAGTGGCCGGCCTCAGTCGTGACTTCGTCGCCGATGACGGGTGTGAAATAATCCTGCACGCCCATGCGCCGGGCCGGTTCCGAGTAGTCGGTCAAAATATCGTGGTCGGTCGCGATGGGCAGTTCGATGCCTTCACCGGCCAGCGTGAGCATCCGCTCCTCAACGGTCGCGTCGCCGTGATGGCTGTAGGTGAAGGTGTGGACGTGCGTGTCGCAACTGACCATGCCCGGCGTAGGAACTTCGCGTCGAATCCGCATCGGCAGCGGGTAGGTCTGGCCGGGCGGCAAGGTGAACTGTTGAGTGCGGACGCCGTACTCGAAACCGCGCGAGGCATAGAGCGTGTAGTAGCCGGCAGGCAGTCCGATGCGCACCGTCCCGCTGCCGGTGTAAACCACGCCCGGACGAAGAGCGAGGACAGGTTGATCGTTGATGGTTGATGGTTGATGGTCGGGAGTTGAGGGTTGGGAATTTTCAACGTGAAACGGGAAAAGCGCGCCGCTTTTGTCCGTGACGGTGATGCGGGCAGGCAACGGTTGCTGAGTCTCGTCGTCGGACACGCTGAGGACCAAAGTGGACTCGTGCAACGCTTCCTTGGGCGGGCGGGAATCAAGTTTGATCTCGCCGACCTCGATGTCGTCCCGCTCTTTCGGCGGAATGATCGCCAGCGTGTTCTCGCCTTCGAGCAACGCGCCGGCCGGCACGGTGAGCGCCTGAACCAGGTCCTGCTCCGAGAGAAACAACTTGCCAAGCTTGCGCCCGTTCAGTTCGACGATCCAATCGAGCTTCACATCGCGCTGGCGGATGAACAGCGTGCTTTCATTCGTGTTGGCCTGAGCGGTGAATTTGAGGTCGAGCCGCCGCCCGTGTGGTGTTTTGCCGGCGAATTCCTGCCATTCCGGGTCGCCTGCCGTGCCGAGGTAGTAAAGCTTTGGGTCAATGACGCGCAGCGGTTGCGCGACGACCGATGCGACAGCGCCGAGCAACAACACTGCGGACAACCCACGGTTGAGACGACTCATAGCGGGACCTCTTTAACCACGGATGGACACGGATGAACACAGATTTTTGCGCCCAGTCCGTCGTGCGAATGAGGAGCTGATCATAGCAAGGTCCACGAAGCGTGGATCAACTGATGCGGCTGTTGGTCTTGCAGGCATCTAGTTGAATTCCGATTGTTGCTCGCACTCCTGAGCATCGCTCTGGCTTCGGGCTGTCTCGCCGCGATCTTGCCCGAATCATCGCCCGCGGCGAGGTGGCACTTGCATTCGCCGGTATTGACGCGTCAGAAAAGTTATGGCAAGTCGGGCGGCACTGAAGACGATCCGTGGTGGACACGATGAACCCCAAAATACTCGTTTGTTTTGCGATCATTTCGAGCGGCGCTTTACTCGGTTGTTCAAACGTTGCCCGTGGCGATGAAGTTTCAGGGCCGAAGCCGGCGCAACTGTCTCCAGCGCTTGAATTCGACTCGCTACACATGATCGACCGAGAGAACGGTTGGGCAAAAAGGGCTGCAGCGGTCTTCAGAACGAATACCTGGGTATTTGACGCCAAAGCCATCCTGAGGACCACAGACGGAGGCAAGTCCTGGAAATCTGTATTGTCAGCGGGTCCGAAGGACAAGTTGATCTCATTCTTTTACGACTCAGAGACGGCCTGGGTTACCGCCGTTTTTGATGAGGCTACTAATGTGACCGTTTTTCGAACGAGGGATGGCGGGCGCTCGTGGGTCAGCGCCGATTTGCGTCAGTCTAAGTGGATTCAGGACTGTTGCTTGGCATTTCCTGAAACCCGTGCCGGTTGGCTGATGCTCATACCGGACCACGGCATGAATTCTTCCCCGGGAGACCTCTATCGAACAGACGATGGCGGCGCGAATTGGCGACGGGTCAACAGCACAGGTGCAAGTCCTCGCGCGTGGAGCTGGGAAGACGCGGCGCTTCCGGAATTCGAAGACCGGCACCCTTACCTTGTCTGCGGTGGTGCGATCGCATTTCGGAACGCCCCCACCGGTTGGCTGTGCGGATCAATGGCGAGCACCACACCCGGTTTTCTCTTTATGACCGAAGATGCCGGCCTGACCTGGCAGGTGCAGACCCTGCCTTTGCCCTCCTCGCTTCACGATGGCCGGATTGAGCCGACCGGGCTGCCGCACTTTTTCCCAATGGGCGGCAACGATGGAATCGTCGGAGCGCAGTTCTGGCCGACTGACTATTCCACGAATTTTTGCACGGTGATCTACCGCACCCACGATGGCGGTCTGAGTTGGCAGCCCACAACACCAGTGAAATACATGGGTGTGTTGGATTTCATTACGGCCCGGAAGGGTTGGATCTGGAGTCCCAGACCGCACAGCACTGGTTCGACCGTGCCCGTCAAAGGAATCCTATATAGCACCGACGACGGCGGGGCCTCGTGGAGACCGGTGCGAGCGGAAAAGAGCATGGAGGATTACCTGACTCACGGCGAAGATATCGTCCGACTCGACTTTGTGGACGACGAATACGGCTGGGCGATTGCGCGGGACGGGCACAACCTGACCCAGCTTTTGAAAACCACCGACGGCGGGGTAACCTGGACGAAACTCGCCTTGAAGATTGCGCCCTGATCACATGAAGGCCAATCGAATCGCCGCTGGTCTGATCCTCGCACGGATCACGGCCGGCTGGCTGATTCGTGGTCGAAAACGAGTATTCTCCCAACGGGTTCAAGCTTTGGTTACTTCCATCCGTTCTTTTTTGACATGATTTCTTCCTCTGAAAGCTCCGTGACTTCGTCGGGGGTAATGAAGAACAATTTGCTGTCCAGCCGAAGAAAACTATATCGGTCCCCGGTGCAGAACCGCTGTGGAAAACACGCTTGCCAACGGGCGACCAGACTCCCGTCCTCAATGCGGACTGCGTAGAAAGCGCGTATCCACTCCTTCTGCCCTTCCCGAAGAACCCACTGCGCTCCACGCCAAGATCCTGGCCGGTAGAGTTCGCCGACAGCGAAAACGACCAGACGCGGCATCAAACCGATCGCCAGCGCACGTCCGTTGTCCCCTGGGCAGGCGATGTCCCAAAGGCTTTTCCCGGCGTCCCAGTCGATCAACCGGAAGCGATCATCGAACCCGACGCTGGTCGAGAACAAAGATTTGCGACTGTCCGGAATCCATCCCACGCAATGAGGATTCGGGCTTATGTCCAGCGAACGCAAATTCCCCTCCCGCGTGTACCAGAGGAACGTGTTTTGATTGGCGCCTCCCGTGTTGGGACCCAGCAACGCGCCGGCTCCCCCGGGCGCGGCGATCAGAGAATGGTCAGGATGATGGCAATCCACCCGAAAGCTGACTTTGCCTTCTGAATTCAGCACGACCAATTGCGCAGTCTTTTCGGTTTCATCCTTCCACACGATCAACGCCGCGCTGCCGTCGTCGCTCAAATGAACGTCCTCGCCATCGTACTGCGGAAATGGGCCAACCACACTGGCGAGTTTACCGTGCACGTAGATGTCCAGCGCAATCTGGCTTTGCTTTGGATGCGATTCGTGGACGAACACACGGCTGTCCGGCGTGGACGTGAACGTGATGTAGCCCGAAGGTCCGGTTTTGTTTGGGAGCACGATTTTCCAGTCCGCATTCACTCCTTGGACGACATTTCTATAGGCGGACTGTCGAACAAAGTCAGGGGCAAATCGGCTTCGAATAAGAGCTTCCGGGAATCGGCGAGTGATCGTAGTGACAAATCCTGGTTCGGTACTCCTGACGTCGGCTTGCCGTTTGATTGTCCCGTCTTCGTTGAACCATGTGACCATCGTTGCGCCTCGTTTGCCGATACGAGCTTCGGACAATCTGACGTACGGCCCAATCCAGTAAGCTTCAACTTTCCCTTTGCTTACGCCCGGCAAGTCTGGCGCAGGCCAGATTGGCTGCGGTTGCGCGACGACCGATGCGACAGCGCCGAGCAACAACACTGCGGACAACCCACGGTTGAGACGACTCATAGCGGGACCTCTTTAACCACGGATGGACACGGATGAACACTGATTTTTGGGAGGCTTCAGGACCGCAGTCATTCTGTATCTCCCGAAAAGCTTCAGCTTCTTTGGCCAATCGCTTCATCCTGGAGCCGGCTTGCAGACTCCCTTCTAATTGAGTCGGCGCGAGTGGGTGCGCGGGTTTTCGGGTGAAGCTTGTCCCCGTACCGCCGGACGCCTATCCTCCGCTTGACGGTGAAAACACGAATTCCTGTCATCAAAGTTAAAGTCGCATTACCGATTGGGCTCCTGGCCGCCGCCTTCGTTTCGGACTGCGACGGGACGGCATTGCCCGTCTCAAAGGAAGCTCCCGTCGTTCCCACCGTCGCGCCGCTCCACGAAACAGTAGCCGCGACTCCGACGATAGCATCGGACGCAGCGCGTTCAATCGCGGAAATCCACATGATTGATGCCAACAACGGTTGGGCGTGGTCGAGTGGCGTAGAAGGTCAATATTTGCTGCTGCGCACGACCGACGGCGGACAACTCTGGAGGGACGTCACGCCGAGGGCCTTTCCGTACCTCGAGTATGGCGGTTGGTTTCTCGACTCACAAACTGCCTGGGTGGCCACGCTGGACAGGAAAACCTACGCCGGCGGTTTACTGCGCACCGCTGATGGCGGCAAGTCGTGGTCGGTGCTGGTAATGGAAGGCGCAGCTCCTTTCAAATGTTTGACAGCGGGATCGAGATGCGAGTTCTTCAATGCCAATCATGCCGTCGCCAGAACGGCCGAGTTCGGCTTGGGGAACGCTTATTACCGTTATTTGAAACGCACGATGGCGGGACGACGTGGTCACCAGTCATCATCACGTCTCCCTATCCTGACAATGACTTGCCACCCGGCACGATCCATCTGTGCAATCTGTGTGGCGACGGGATCAGTTATTATCCGCCAACGAAGGTCATCATTACTCATGGTGACCAGGGCGATGAGCAGCCAAAGGGCGCCGTCCGTCTCTCGCTCTCGATGAATCTGGGCCAATCCTGGCGCGACCTGAGATTGCCGGTGCCCGAGAAATATCGTGACGGCTTGGCCGGTCCCCTCTCGCCCGTCTTTTTCGACGATAAAAACGGTCTGTTGCCGGCGCATATCCTCAAGCGAAACGCCGATAATTCCCTTGCTTACAGCGCGCTCGTCTTTTACGCGACCGATGATGGTGGCAGCACCTGGAAGACAAGACCGGGAATACTTGAGCACGCGAGTGGGTACACACCAATGTTTCCGGAAGGTCCGTTCGAGGTTGTCTCATTAAGGGATGTCTTCGTTCGCGGCGGTCCGAATCTGTATGTCACATCCGACGGGGCGCGAAGTTGGCGGACCGTCAAACCCAACATTGATTTTGGCCTTGAAGGCTCCAAATGGGACGTGTCACGAATGGATTTTGTGGATACGACGCACGGCTGGATCCTGATCTATGATAACGTCGATGATTCTCCCTATGGCCATCATTCCCTTTACAAAACCTCGGATGGCGGCGCAACGTGGACGGCACTTCCGTTAAAAATTGTGCCGTGATCACATGAAGGCCACCCGAATCGCAGTTGGTCTGATGGTTGCACTGGTCATGGCTGGCCGGGTGCCAGGTACGACCACCGCCGACGAGACCGATATTTGGTCCGTGCCCACCAACGGGCTTCAGGCACGCCTCACGCTGGTTGAGAAACCGAAACTCAACGGCACACGCTGGCTTGTGCCTTACCTGGAGTTGCGCAACGTCAGAGACCTCGGCCATCCCATGGAGATTCAGTGCGACAGCCACCACCTGAAGATTGAGTTGGTTGACGCAGATGGAAAGCCCATACGCGTGTCTGCACTGCCGCGCACTGGGTTTGTGCCTGATTTGGGCAAAGTCATTTTGCCTTGGGACAGTTCGATCCGCATCAATCTGGAGTGCAAAAATTGGGGCATTCCCAAGGATGCAGCCGCGATGGTGTCAACCGACAGCGGGGCGTGGGTGATTCAGGAGGCTGAGAGAGACAAAGTCTATCTTCGCGCGACAGTGACGGGAGAGAAAATCGAACCCGACTACAAAGCGTGGTACGGAACAGTTCAGACGCCGTTGCTGAAGGTTGATTGGAAATGATCGCTGCGACGCGATGATTAGTTGGAGACGCTTCCCGTTCATTTCACCCCGGCTTTGACGTCTCTTTGAAGTTGTGCTCCCACAGCACGCGATATTTCCCGCCGATTGGCTGCCAGAAATGTTGCGGCGGAATGTCCGTCTCAAATACGACGCAGCGGTACTCGACCGAATAAGCGTCTGCGGGTAGCAGCGCATGGCCATACTTCCGATGCAGGACAGTGTCCGAAGAACCGAAGTCCGCCACGGTGCCAGCGGAACTGCCGCCGAACCACTCGTTGAACTCATACTCGGATTCAGAGGACTTTTTGGGCACGCCGTTTCGGAGAATGCGTGTCTCCCTCGTGCATCCTAGCACCATGTTCGTTCCAACAGTCAGGTTCGTCTCTTGCAGTGATTCCCAGCCGATCGTCAGCGTGTCGTCGGTGCGGATGACGCGCAAGCCGGTTGGGACTCGAACAGTTATCGGATGCCGAATCGAAGGATTGGTTCTGGCGCGGGGAGCCAGGATGGGAAATATGTCCGCCATCTCTTTGGGCCAAGGCATCAGCTTGAGCCGCAGGAATGCTCCCTCCGCGTAACTATCAAATCCAATCCGCATCCGCAGCCCGTTGGTGAATCCGGTGGGAAGATTCATCACTGTTTTCTCGGCCTGATTCAGGTCTCGCCAGCCGTTGACGTTCAACTCATCGGTGTCAATCACGCCTTTGGCCACGTTTTTGATTTCCAGCGTCATCTGGTACTGCCAGGCCTTCGGTATCGAATCGAGCAAGCGAGGATTCTCGGTTGCACCGTCGCGCACGCGTTTCACAAGGTTCGTGCAAACAACATCGAGAACCACGCGGCTCGAATTTTCGAGCCTTTGCCTCTCCGCAGCCGGAAGAATCACGTAGTTTTGCGCGCCTAATCCCTGGCAACTTGTAATCGCAAGTGTCATCGTGACCCAAAAGAGATCCGATGTGAGGAGTTTCCTCATGGGCAGCCTGGCTTGTTACTCATGCCGCAGCGCCTCCACCGGGTCCATCTGCGCGGCGCGCATGGCGGGGTAGATGCCGAAGACGACGCCAACGATCCCAGAGATGGTGAAGGCGACCATGGGCGACCAGAAGGTGATGATGGTTTTCATGCCGGCAAAGTGGCTCACGAACCAGGGAATGGTCACGCCGAGCAGCACGCCGATCACGCCGCCCGCGCCGGAGAGCATCACGGTCTCAACCAGGAATTGCGTGATGATGTCGCGGCGTTTGGCGCCGAGCGCGCGGCGGATGCCGATCTCGCGGGTGCGCTCGGTCACGCTGGCGAGCATGATGTTCATGATGCCGATGCCGCCCACGATCAGCGAGATGGCCGCAATCGAGCCGAGCACGATGTTGAATATCTCCTTGGTGCGCTCGGCGCGTTTGAGCAACTCGAGCGGCACGATGATGTCGTAGTCCTTCTTCTTGTGGTTGCGCTCCATCACTTCTTTGATGGCGTCGGCGACGGGGATGACTTGTTCCGGCGTGGCAACTTTGACGGTGACTTCGTGGAGTTGGACCCGTTCCTGTTCAAAACTGCCGCTGCGCACCTTCCGCAGGATTTCACCGTAGCGGGTCTTGGCCGTTTCCAGCGGGATGAACATCCGTTCAGCGGCGGCCTTGGGGTTGTCGCCGGTTTCCTCAGTGGTTGCTCCTTTGCCGACCGGTTCCATGACGCCGATGACTTCGTAGTAATCGCCGCCGACGCGAACATCCTTGCCGAGCGGTGAATCGAGCGGAAAAAGGCCCTTTACCATTCCCGCGCCCAGGACACAGACGTTGGCCTTGACCTCCATTTCCTTGTCCGAGAAAAAGCGTCCACGGGCGACGTGGTGATTGCGCATCTCCGGATACCAGGGGACGGTGCCCATGATTTCGGAGTCCACACGCCGGCTGATGTTCCAGACATATTCGCGCATGATGCGGCCCGGGACGACCACGGTGACGCCGGGGATGGTGGACCTGATGCGTTGGATGTCGAGGTAGGTCAGGCCGTATTGCAGCACGTAGCTTTGGCTGCCTTTCTCCGAAACTTTCTGTTCCTCCGGCGGTTTGACGCTGCGGAGAATGATGTTTTGACTGCCGAGGGTTTTGATCTCTTCCTGGGCTGCGTAACTCGCGCCTTCGCCAATCGCGAGCATCGCGATGACGGAGCAGACGCCAAACACGATGCCCAGCGCGGTGAGGAGCGAGCGCAGTTTGTGGAGCCAAAGGCTCTTGACGCCCAGGCGCACAGTCCGCCTGAGTCGCAGCAACCATGGCCCGCGAATCACGCCAATCGACGCGAATGAATTAGTGGAAGACTTCCCATTCATAACCTTACATCGCTCTCGACCTCACCGTCGCGCAGGCGAATCGAGCGACGGGCGTGGCGCGAGACGTTTTCGTCGTGGGTCACCAGGATGATGGTTTTGCCCTGCTCGTGCAGGTCGTCGAAGATTTTCAAAATTTCGACGCCGGAAATGGAATCGAGATTGCCGGTGGGCTCGTCCGCCAGAATGACCAACGGGTCGTTCACCAGCGCCCGCGCGATAGCGACGCGTTGTTGCTGGCCGCCGGAAAGCTCGAACGGTTTGTGCGTCAGCCGATTTCCCAACCCGACGCGTTCGGCGTACCGGGCGGCCAATGCGCGGCTCTCCTCCTCCGGTCGGCCCTGGTAATAGAGCGGCACTTCGATGTTCTCCACGACGGTCAACTGCTGGATCAGGTTGTAGGACTGAAAAATGAATCCGAGCCGCGCGCCGCGAACGGCGGAGAGCGTGTCGTCGTTCATTTGGGAAACGTCATCGCCGCCGAGCCGGTACTGGCCGGAGGTAGGCCGATCCAGGCAGCCGAGGAGATTGAGCAGGGTGGATTTACCGCAGCCCGATGGCCCCATAATGCTGACGTATTCGCCGGTATGAATGTCGAACGACACGCCGCGTAACGCCT
>QHOP01000005.1 GCA_003219345.1 Verrucomicrobiota bacterium | reverse complement strand
GACCGTCGGTTTGATTCCCACAATGCCGTTGGTTGACGAAGGCGAAACGATCGAACCGTCCGTTTCGGTGCCGACCGCCACGGCGCAAAGGTTCGCCGCCACCGCCACCGCCGAGCCGGAGCTGGAGCCGGAAGGATTGCGGTCCAGCGCATACGGGTTCCGCGTCAGTCCGCCGCGCCCGCTCCACCCGCTCGTGGAATGCGTTGACCGAAAATTGGCCCACTCGCTGAGGTTGGTCTTGCCGAGAATCACCGCCCCGGCCTCGCGAAGCCTTTGCGCGACGAAAGAATCGCGCGGCGGAATCGAACCCGCCAGCGCGAGCGACCCGGCGGTCGTCGTCATACGGTCGTGAGTGCCGATGTTGTCCTTGATGAGGACGGGAATCCCGTGCAGGGCCCCGCGCGGACCCTTGGCCTTGCGTTCTTCATCGAGCGCCCGTGCGATGGCGATGACGTCTGGATTGATTTCAATCACCGCGTTGATTGCCGGACCGTGTTTGTCAATTTGTTCGATGCGGGCCAGGTATTTTTTGACCAGGGACAGCGAGCTGTATCTGCCGGATTTCATGCCGGCCTGGAATTCGGCAATCGTCGCCTCGTCCAGTTCGAACGGCTTGACCTTGGAACGAGCAGCCAACGGAGCTGGCTTTGGCCCGGCGCTGGCCAAGGTTTGACCGGTCATCGCCGCCGCGCTTCCCAGGGCGATGAGCTGCAGAAAATTCCGGCGCTTCATCTCGGAACGCTGCGGTTCGATTTTGTCTTCGTGTTTCATTGAATGCAACGGGTTTGAACCTGCGGCTGCCTGATTGGCGGACATGGTCCATCCAGCATACCTGCGCGAACGATTCGAGCAAGCCGCTTGAAGAGACCGGATCATCATAGGACGCAAATCGGGTTTTGAAAATGTCGGCAGCCAAGCTGCGGAGCAGCGACAGAAGGTAATCTAGTCGAGTAAATGCTCCAAGACGCGGGCCAGGCGCTCGTATTGCGGGAGCGAATTGTAGAGCTGCGCTGAAACACGCAACAGGCGTTTTGGCGGCGCAGGCCAGGGAATAATCGGCAGCTCGATCCTGTTTTTTGCCAGCAGTTTGTCCTGAAGCGGGTCCAAATACAGCGGTGAGCTCGATGGCTTTTCATCCAACGCGTCGGGAAGCGGGATTGAGGCGAACGAACCGATCAATTCATCCGGGCACGGCAGGTCGATTCGCAATGTCTTACAAATAATCTTTTGCGCCGCCAAAGCCAGGTGCCGATTTCGCCTCATGACCGCGGGCCATCCACCCGGCAGAAGCGAACCAACAAATCGCAGCGCTTCCGGCACGCTCAGGCACGCAGATGGATCCCAAGTGCCCGTCCAGCCGAACTCGATCAAGAACCGGGAACGATCGGTGCGCGGAGAGTTCGCGCCGTGACTGATCGAGAGCGGACGAATGGACTTTTGCCGGGCGCGCTGGACATAAAGAAATCCGGCTCCTTTCGGCGCGCAAATCCACTTGTGACAGTTGCCGGCGTAATAAGTCGCGCCCAGCTTGCGCAGGTTCACCGGGACCATGCCGGGCGCGTGTGCGCCATCCACAAGCGCGTCCACGCCGCGCTCCGCCAGCCTTTCGACCAGTAGCTGAATCGGCAATACCAATCCCGTCTGGCTGGTGACGTGATCCAGAAGCGCCAATCGCGTTCGCGCAGTGACGCGACTCAAGACCGCGTCAACGACCTCTTTCGCCTCATCCAACGGAAAAGGGACTTCCGCGACATCACCGTGTTTGAACTGCAGTGACCGTAACACGCTATTCACGCCGCTCGTCGCGTTCGGCATGAACACGAGGTCCGCAGCGTCGGCGCCGAGGAACTCTGCCAGCGCGCCGCGGGCCTCGTCCAGGAGCCGCTCCAGGTCGCAGACGAAAAACTGAACCGGCTGCCGCTCCAGGCGGTCCCGAATTCCGCGTTGGAAATCGAGCACTGGCCGCGGACAACTTCCGAACGAACCGTGGTTCAGGAAAACGACCTTGGGATCGAGCAACCAGAGTCGTGGATCACACGCCGGCCGATCCAAAAGATGATTCAGTTGCTCCCGCGTCATGCAGGGGGAAGCGCGGTTTGCCAGGGTCCGCCAGGGCGTCTCATTTCATGGCCGCATAAACACGATGGACGTCATCGTGGTCGTCCAGAGCGCTGAGAAAATCGGCGACCTCCTTTCTCTGCGCGTCCGGCAGTTCAACGAAATTCTTCGCGAGGTAGCGCAGCTCGGCGGCGGTCACCTTCCAGCCGGCCTTCGTGAGGCATTTGGAGACCGTGTCGAGGTCTTTGATTTCGATGATGAAACGAGCGCCAACGTGACCGTCCGGAATTTCTTCCGCCTCGAGCGGCTCCACATTTTGCGCCCCAGCTTCAATCGCGTCGCCTTCCACGTCGCGCGTTTTGTCTGCGTGCGTGGCTTCAACCACGCCCGTATGATCAAAGAAAAAACCGACGCTGCCGGGAGCGCCGAGCGAACCGGCGCGAAAAAGATGGCGGATTTCGGGCGCCGTGCGATTGCGATTGTCGGTGAGACACTCGACAATCACGGGGACTTTGTGCGGAGCGAAACCTTCGTAGGTGATCAGGTCATAGTTCACTTTTTCACCGGTCTGGCCGGCGCCTTTCTTGACGGCGCGCTCAATCGTATCGCGCGGGACCGAGGCCTTGCGCGCCGCTTCAAGCGCTGCGTAAAGCCGCGCGTTGAGATCGGGGTCCGGCCCTCCCAGTTTCGCCGCCACCATGATCTCGCGAACCAGTTTGCCAATGACCTGGCCGCGCTTTGTGGCATTGGCCACGCGGCCGGCCTGTTTCCATTGCGCGCCCATGCGGTCTGTTTACCGGCTGCCCGAGCAAAGATCAACCAACTGTTGCTGGACAAAACAGCCCTGACACGAAACCCTCAAATTTCTGTGACCGCGGGCAATGCCGGAAGTTTTCGAAAAGGATTATGAATCTAATTTCCGGATTGAGCCTGATCGCCCTGGCAATGGTGCTCGCCAAATGGCTGGCCGGGCTCGGGCTCTCCAGCCTTAACCGTCGGCATGTGCTGGCCCATGCCAACGCCGTGCCCGAAGCGTTCCGCGGGATGGTTGACCAGCCGACTTACGCGAAGTCGGTCGAGTACACCCTGGCGAAAAGCCGATTCAGCCGGATCGAAGACACCTGGAACGCGCTCGTTCTGCTGGCCGTGCTGTTCAGCGGCGTGTTGCCATGGGCATACAAACTCTTCACCGGCTGGCTCGGCGTATCCGCCTGGGCGCAGGCGGCGTTTCTGTTTGCGGTCGGCGCCGCGTTCATGCTTCCCGGACTGCCATTCGATTGGTATGCGCAGTTCAATTTGGAGGAACGTTTCGGTTTCAACACGACCACTCCCGGACTTTGGTGGACAGACCGTGTCAAGGGATTGTTGCTGGTCCTGGCGCTGGGCTATCCATTGCTCGTCTTGATCCTGAAACTCATTGAATGGACGGGCGATTCCTGGTGGCTGTGGGCATGGGCATCCGTGCTCGGCTTTCAACTGCTGATGATCGTGCTCGCGCCGGGTCTGATCCTGCCGCTATTCAACAAATTGACGCCGCTGCCGGAAGGTTCGTTGCGCGAACGCCTGCTCAGCCTGGGCAAACGAACCGGTTTCACCGCCCGAACCATTCAAGTGATGGACGGCAGCAAACGGTCGCGCCACTCGAACGCGTTCTTTAGCGGTTTCGGGCGTTTCCGGAAAATCGTCTTGTTCGACACGTTGGTCCAGCAACTGGCCGAGCTGGAACTGGAAGCGGTGCTGGCGCACGAAATCGGGCACTACCAGAGAAAGCACGTCCTGAAAATGCTCATGTGGTCGGCGGCGAGCCTGTTCGTCGGCTTTGGCGTTGCTGCATGGCTGGCGAAGCGGCCGTGGTTTTCTCAGTCGTTCGGGTTTGAAGCCGGAAGTGTCGCTCCTGCCCTGCTTCTGTTCGGCCTGCTCAGCGGCCCGGTGACCTTCTGGTTTGCGCCGCTGCAAAATCTCTGCTCGCGACGTTACGAATATCAGGCGGACCTGTTCGCGGCGGAAATCATGGGGGAGCCGCGGTCTCTGGTGGGCGCCTTGCGCAAGCTGAACGAAAAAAATCTGAGCAACCTCACACCCCATCCGCTTTACAGCGGCTTCTATTACTCCCATCCGACATTGCTCGAACGCGAGCAGGCGCTGACTGGAGCCGTCTGCGGCCGCGGGTTTCGTAGCCGCTGAGGTAACGAAGGGGAAAACATTGCGAACAACGTCGCGTCTGTCTCCTCGCGTCGGCGGCGACACGGTGGCAGTCCCTCGCCAGGTTACCTACCGGCAAATCACGTCACGACACAGACGCAATTCTCCCCGCCGAAGGCGTTCGGAACCCGCGTCGAGCAGTTGGGGTCATCGTGCCACTGGCCGTCCACCAGATAGCGATATTCATGCCTCCCCTCCGTCAGGGAGAGGGTCACCTTCCACTGGCCGCTTTTCAGCTTCCTGAGATCAATGGGATGCTGTTCCCAGTTGCTGAAGTCGCCGAGCAGCTTAACGCTTTGGGCTTGAGGCGCCAGAATGGAGAAGGTCACTTTTTGCTTTGGCAATTTCTTCGTTGGCATGGCTGCGCTTCTGTTCGTTCCGGGCAAAATGCGCGTTTCGTCCGAGGCAAAGCTATTTTAACCGCCCGATTGGTCAAGGGCCAAATTAACCCGCTTGCCGGTCCCGCCGGCACAGAAATACGCCTTCCTCCTCCGAATGAGTAATCCACTGATCGAGTACCGTTATTCCATGTCCCTGGAGCAGCCTGCGAACACGATCCGGCGTGTAGCGATAGGAAAAGAACAAACGCACGGCGTCACCGCCATGAAATTCAATCCGCTCATCCGCCACCTGAATGCAGCGCCGTTCTTTGAAATGGAACTCAGCGATGACGCGTCTCAAACCTGTTCCCTGCGGACAGGTTTCGACGGCAAACCGAAGCTCTCCATCGGTGTTCTCCACGCCCACGTCCAGCAGAAACGCCATCAGCCAGTCCTGTGTCAGCCTATTGTCATACTGCGGCAGGATGCGCTGAACGCCGGCGGCATAGTCGCGTCCAGGAGCGAGATTTGCGCTGAGCAGAAGGCTGTCGTTCGGGCGGAGCAGAGCGGCGAGCTGCGGCAGAATGAGCTGCGGCTCAAAATTCGGAAGCATCCCGAAAAACGTGATCAGCCGGCTCGCGTCTGGTGGACTTTGACGCTCAAACACAGCCGCTGAATCGTCTGCCTCGGCCAGATCGCAGAGGAGCGGAAAACAAACCTCCGCGCCAACAACCGCCGAGACCGTTTGGCAGGCCCCCAAAACCATCGCCAGACTGACATCGCAGGGTGAATAGCTCAGGTGTTTGCCGGCCTGCTTGAGCAGCTTTAACAGCTGTGTGTCCTTTTGACCGCTGCCGCAACCCAATCCGATTACGTGGATGCGTTGTGCCGACGTCATTCGCGCTGCCGCCACAAACGCTTTCTCATAGGTCCCGGCGCAGTTCGGGTCGGTGCGCG
>QHOP01000004.1 GCA_003219345.1 Verrucomicrobiota bacterium | reverse complement strand
AGCTCGTTTACCGGCTGAGGCCGCAATCGGACGTGACGCTGTCACGCTGGGCCTTCGGCGGCTTCTGTCTGCGCACGCGTAAGAACGGCCGCATCGGGTTCTATTCGCCGAAGGGTGAGGCGTCGCTTCCTGATCCGAACTATTTGAAGCCGGACAGCGACTGGCCGGATGCGCCCTGGTATGCCGCGACAGTCACGCTCGAGGACGGAAAGCGGTTTACCGCGGCGGTGCTTAATCATCCGCAGAATCCCCCGGCGCTCTGGCACAACCACCGTGACGTGCGGATGATCAATCCGTGCATCGCCGCACCGGCTGAAGTGAAATTGACGAACGGCAAACCGTTGACTCTGCGTTACCGGGTCGTCGCGGCGGACGGCGATGTGCCGACGGAGTTGTTGAACCGGTTGGCGAAGGAATGGAGCGCCAACTAGCCGACCCTGATGGATCAGTCCACCCAACGCGTCCCGGATAGCGCGAAACGGCGGTCGCCGGCTCACGCGTTCACGTTGTTTTGGGTTTTCGCGCTGACCTCTTTGTGCGCCGGAGCGCCGGCGCCAACGCCGCCACCGGACTGGCGGATGGAACTCGTTGCACAAGCGCCGGAGGTTCGTCATCCATCCGTGGTCTGTGTCGCGCCGGACGGGCGCGTGTTTGTGGCGGAGGACCCGATGGACATCAGCACCGCGCATGCGGACGCGAAGGAAGGCCGGATCATTTGTGTTCAGCCGGACGGGCGGCGGACGGTCTTTGCCGAAAAGCTGCACGCGGTTTTCGGGATGCAATACCTCGAAGGAAAAATCTACGTGCTGCACAACCCGCACTTCAGCGTGTTCACCGATGACAACGGCGTGGGCAAAGACCGCACCGAACTCATCGAGTCCATGAACCCGAATCCGTGGGCGCTCGATTGGAACGACCATGTTCCCGCGAACTTCCGGCTGGCGATGGACGGTTACTTCTACGTCGCGGTGGGTGACAAGGGCATTTTCGGCGCGGTCGGCCGCGACGGGAAACGCGTCGATCTGCGCGGTGGCGGCGTGCTCCGCCTGCGCCCCGACGGCACGGAATTGGAGGTTTATTGCACCGGCGTGCGGAATATTCTCGAGGTAGCGCTGAACGACGAGGACGAAATTTTCACTTACGACAACACCGACGAGCACGATTGGATGGGCCGTCTCACGCACATGGTGGACGGCGGCTCTTACGGTTATCCCTATGATTTCGCGCCGCGTCGGCCCTACACGCTCTGGATGATGCACGACTTCGGAGGCGGCGCGGCCACCGGCGCGTTGTGTTACAACGAAGACGCGCTGCCGGACGAATATCACGGCAATCTGTTCCTCGGGGATTTCGGGAAACAACAAATCCTCCGGGTGCGCATCGCGCGCGCCGGTGCGACCTATCGCGTGGCGGCGCACGAAGAATTTTTCAAAAACCAACCCGCGGACTTCCGTCCGGTCGGCATTGCCTTCGGCACCGACGGCATGAGCCTTTACATCTGCGACTGGCAGCACCGTGACACCAAAGAAAACATTGTCGTGGGAAGACTCTGGAAAGCGACCTATACCGGCGCGAACCACGCGACGCCGAAACCCGCCTGGTATCGGGCGACGGCGATGGGCCAGCCGTCCGGAGCGACGAAGGGGGACCTCGTCGCCAGCCTGGCACATCGGTCGAAGAACGTTCGGCTTGCGGCCCAGCGGGAACTCGCACGGAGGAGAGAATCCAAGTCGCTCGTCGAGTTGGCGCGCGATGCCTCGGCAGCGGCCTACTCCCGTTGGCACGCGATCTGGGCGCTCGATGCCATCGACGGCGGCAAGTCCGGCCGCGGCGCAATCCTGGCCGCCGTCGAGGACCGCGACGCGTCGGTGCGACGACAAGCAATCCGCCAATTGGGCAACGAGCGGGTCCGCGAAGCCGTGCCAACATTGATCAGTCGTTTGAAGGACGACGATGCGGGCGTGCGTTTCCAGGCCTCAGCGGCGCTGGGCCGAATTGCGGACCCGGAGGCTGTGCCCGCGTTAATGGCTGCGCTCGAAGAGAAAGAGCTCTTTGCGCAGCATGCCGTGTTCACGGCACTGAACCGCATTGGACGGGTCAATAGAACGGCGTGGGCTGAAATTGCGAAAGGGTTGGAGAGCGACCGGGCTGCAGTGCGCGAAGGAACGGAGTTTGCGTTGCGCGAAACCTATGACACTGTTTTGCTCGACGTATTGATCGCGCTGGCCGGCGAACCACAAAGGGACGTCGCAACGCGCGAGACGGCGATGCGGTTGGTCTCGGAGCTTCACCACAAATTGCCCGACTGGAATGGTGAATGGTGGGCGTATCACCCCGCCCTCGGCGCGCCGCCGGAAAAGAACGCGGTGTGGGCGGGCACACCGAAAATCGTCGCCTCACTTCGCGCACTGCTGGACGACGCCGAATCCCGTCTGCGACTGCTCGCGGTGAACGGGCTTCGCGCGGCGGGCGACGCCGAATCCTCTCCTCAACTCCGGCGATGTTTCGAGCGCGAAACGGCGCCGGAAGTTCGACGGGCGATCATCGCGGCTCTGGGTCAGTTCAAAGATGCCATGTTCGCGCTCCCGCTGGTCCGCTTGCTGCGCGAGGCTAAACCGGATACGGCCACGCTTTCCGAAGCCGTGCGCGCGGCGGGACAAATCGGCGGCGATGAATTGAGATCCGCGTTGCTGGATTTGACGGCCTCGACGGCGGTTGATGCCTCCGTCCGTGTCGAAGCCATCGGCGTGCTCGGCCAATTGAAAGGGCGCGAGCTTCTGGTCCGGCTGGATCCGTTGCTTAAGGACGACGATCGCTCGGTTCGTGTCGCGACGATCAAAGCCATCGCGCAAATCGGCGGCGACGAAGCACGGCGAATGCTGCGTCCGCTTTTGGCGAGTGGTTCAAACGACCTTCGCCGCGAAGCCGTGACGGCGGTCGGCAGTCTGCACGACCGGAATGCCGTGCCGGATTTGTTGGCCGCCTGGCGTTCTCCCGAAACGCGGCTGGACGCGTTGAACGCGCTTGCACAAATCAGCGACGTTCGCGCCGTTGATGCGTATCTCGAGGGTCTGGGAAGCCCGAACCCCGGGTTGCGGGAACAATGTCGCAAGGCACTGGGGGGAATCCGCGACGAAGCCCTGCCGTTGATCGAACAGCGCGCGCCATCGCTCAACGCCGGCACACTCGGCGAGCTTCGCCGCATTTACAAAGGGCATAGTCGGGCGGAACGCGGCGCGTTGTTCGCGTGGCAGGTGGCCACGCTGGAGTTGGAGGATTACGAGCGGCACGCGCTGGAACACGGCGGCGATCCGGTCAGGGGCCAACGCGTCTTTTTCGACGAAAGCGGCGTGGCCT
>QHOP01000109.1 GCA_003219345.1 Verrucomicrobiota bacterium | reverse complement strand
GTGGGAAAAAATCGTCGCCGGGATGAACCAAAAGCTCAAGACGCCCGGCATGGCCAATATCTTCTGGATGCCGATCCAGACGCGGACCGAGATGCTGACGACGGGATTCCGTTCCATCCTCGGGATCAAAGTTTTCGGCCCCGACCTCGGCGTGATCCAGGACGTCGGAGTGCAGATCGAAAAAGCCCTCTCGGATTTTCCTGACACCCGCAGTGTGTTTGCCGAGCGCACCACTGGCGGCTACTTTCTCGACTTCAAAGTAAATCGCCAGGCCGCCGCGCGCTACGGGCTGACCGTGGGGGACGTTAACGACATCATCGAAACCGCCATCGGCGGCAAAACGATTTCTACGACGGTCGAGGGACGCGAGCGTTACCCCATCGCGGTGCGTTACGCGCGTGATTTCCGCGAAGACCTCGATGCGCTCAAGCGCGTGCTCGTCGCGACGCCCGCCGGCCCGCAAAACTCCGCAGCCGTCAACGCCGGTTCCGAAAATGGCAACGGGGAAACCGTAAGCGGCAAGGGGGCACAAGTGCCGATCTCCATGCTGGCGGACATCAGCTACAAAACCGGTCCGCCTTCCATCCGCAACGAGAACGGTCAACTGGTCGGCTTCGTCTTCATGGACATCACGACCGATGACATAGACGGCTACGTCCGCGCCGCCAACCAGCGGATCAACGAAAGGGTCAAGTTCCCGCCCGGCTATTACGTCCAGTGGGCCGGACAATTCGAATATCAGCAACGCGCTTTCAAAAGGTTCCTGCTGCTCTTCCCGTTCACGCTGCTCATCATCATTGTCCTCATCTACCTGAACACGAAATCAGTGGTGAAAACCGCCATCGTGCTGCTGGCGGTGCCGTTCTCGCTCGTCGGCGCGTTCTGGCTGCTGTATCTGCTCGGCTACAATCTCAGCACGGCGGTCTGGGTGGGGATCATCGCGCTGGCCGGCCTCGACGCCGAGACCGGCGTCGTGATGCTGCTCTACCTCGACCATGCCTGGGAAAAATTCCAATCACCCGGTCGCATGAACACGATGGTTGATTTGCAGAATGCCGTGATTGAAGGCGCGGTGCAACGCATACGGCCGAAGATCATGACCGTCTGCGCGATTCTCTTTGGCCTGCTGCCCATCATGTGGTCGCCGGTGACGCAAGCCGGCGCGGACGTGATGAAACGCATCGCCGCGCCGATGATCGGCGGTGTCGTGACCTCCGCCATTCTTGAACTGCTCATTTATCCGGTGATTTATGTGATCTGGCGTTCACGGGAAATTAAACGGCTGCAGACGCCCCGGATCGAGTGAGTTGCATTAACCAGTGTGTGTCTTTATAATGCGCTTTGCTATCGCACACATGCTTGCCAACTCCCGCGAATTCGGCACGAGTAATGCAGCTTTTGACCATTTGGCCAAAGCCAAACGAAAAGACTCTGGAGGCCTTGATGACGAACGAAGTTAAACGACGAATCGGTTTCACTTTGATTGAACTCCTCGTGGTGATCGCGATCATCACCATCCTGGCCAGCATGCTCCTGCCCTCGCTGGCCCAAGGCAAAGAGCGAGCCAGGGAGATTCAATGCCTCAACAACCTGCGGCAGATCGGCATCGCAACCAAGCTTTACTGGGACGACCATGGCCTGAAAATGCTCGGAGTTTCGGGCGGACGTGACGCGTTGCCCGGCTGTTTGACCACCAATCATGGCACGGCAGCGCAGCGCCGACTCTTCCGTTACCAGGGAGCGTTGGAAATCTGGCGTTGCCCGAAAGACAAGGGCAAAATCAGCGAGGATTGTGAGGAACATCCTCAAACCACACTGCTGCCCTCTTGCTGGGAAACGCGTGGATTCAGTTACGAAATGAATGGTGGGTCTCCTTCCGGCCTGAAGCTGCCCTTTACCCGGCGACGTGTCGCCGGCTTTATCAATAATGAACCGGAATCGTGGGTGCCCGATCCCACCCGTTTTATTCTGTTTTACGAGCCGCCCGCTGTGCCTCAGGTGTGCCATCATCCGGTGCAACACTTCCGCCCCCGCTGGTATCAATGGCATCGGAACCGCAGCAAAACCCAATTCCTCGATCCGCGGCTGGCTCCCGGGCTCTTCTATTCACCCATTCTTTTCGTGGACGGGCATAGTGCTGTGCACAATTTCACAAAGTCTCTCTGCACCGATCCTTATTATCCCTTCGAGGAAACAAAGGATTGGATGTGGTATAAGCCCGCCGACGAGGGACGCTTCACGCGGTATTGATCTCGAGTCCAATACAATGTCGCCCGATCCAATTCTTGTCCGCCAGCAGCCCATTCAGAGCTTGGGTCGATTCAGCCTGGCCCTTGCAGAAGCGCTCAATCAGTCCACATCCGCACCGGATAAATTTCGGGGAGCAGTGCTCACCGCATTTTCGGGGGAGTGTATCCAGTGCGGCATTCGCGTCAGCGGCGAAGAACTGCTGACACTGTGCGAGCCGGCCGGGGCGGACGAAACCAACCCCAGGGTCGCGCGGCTGAAGCAGGGCTACTGCGCCCGCAACGGCTGCGATTCCTATTACTACCGCCTGATCTTCACTGGCCAGCCGGACATCGACTGGACCAGGGTGCTGTCGCAAACCGAACCGCAAGAAGCGGAACACGTCAAACAGGCTGACGCCGAATGCGCAGCGGTTGAGGCGGCCAAACGCGCGCTGCGTCGGCGGATGGCCGGGCGCATCCTCGTCGGCGTGGCCGTTGTGGCGCTGCTGCTGCTCATCCGGCAATGGTTCGTTGGAGGAACTATACCGCTGGTTCGCGAGCCGGAGAACTTCCAAGTTGACCCTGTCCCACCCGGGAAACTCCTGCAGTAGGAGAACCGGTGGGCGACTTGTCGCCGGGGTCATCCGCCGCAGACTCGAGCCGCTCCGACGGGGAGAGGGTGGCCTTCCACTGTCATTGAACTAAGCCCGGTCGCGCGACCGCACGGGCAGGCTCCTAATCCTAATCGTAATCTTGCTCGGCATAGGTTCTTGGAGATTAGGAGTAAGATTATGATTAAGAGTGGGGAGAAACCGCTCAGGCTTAATTCAACAGCAGTGGGGTGGCCTTCCGGCCGGGTGAGGGGAATACGTGCGTCACATCAGCTTGCTGTGGTGTCGAGTTGCGCCCGGAGCCCGGACCGACCCGGACCGGTTTGCCTTGCTTTGAGGGGCGCGCAGCTTAGAATCGTTCCGCAAGCAAACGCGGTTCATGTCTCCTCGAACCATAGGCCGGTTGATGGGTGGAGCGCTGGTTATTTTCGTGCTGATCATCGCCGCCTCTTCCTCGAATTACGTCGTGCAACCCGGCTATCGCGGAGTGCAAGTGACGCTTGGAAAAGTTTCGCCCGTGTTCAAACCCGAAGGATTCGGTTTCAAACTGCCGTTCATCAGCGCCGTTGTTCCCCAGTCGATCCGCCAGCAGACGGCCAAGTTTGAGGCGGACTGTTATTCATCGGATTTGCAACAGGTGAAGATTGACGTTCGGGTCCTGTACCGCGTGCCGCAAGCGTCCGTCGTGAGCATCTTTCGCGAGTACGCCGGCGACCCGTTTCAGACCTTGATCAAGCCGCGCGTGGCCGAAGCGATCAAGGAACTGACCGCCCTGCGGAGCGCCGAGGTCATCGTCCAGAAACGGGAGGAGGTCAAAAGCCGGACGCTCGAAATCGCGCGCCAGAAAGTCGGCGCTCTGCTGGTGCTCGACGACATCGTGCTCGAGGACATCAACCTGACCAAGGGATTGGAGGCCGCCATCGAATCCAAGATGGTGCAGGAACAGGAAGCGGCGCGGGCGCGCTTCGCGCAGCAACAGGCGCAGACCGAGGCCAGTACCGCGGTGATCAAGGCGCGCGGCGAGGCGGAATCAATCAACCTTCGCGGCAAGGCGCTGCGCGACAACCCCGGCATATTGGAATTGCAAATCGTGGAACGGTGGGACGGCATCACGCCACTGGTGGTGGGTCCCGGCGCCACGGGCGCAAACATGTTGTTGCCGCTGGGCAGCAGGAAGACGGGTGACAAGGACGCAGCCCCATGAACCGAGGATCCTCCTACAACTCAGGCCGCTCATCCGTGCCGGCTTATGGAATCGTGCAATTGATCGGTGTCGCGCTCCTCGTATTTGCGTTGATCGTACTCGCTTCGTCCGGCACCTATGTTGTTCAGCCGGGGTTCCGCGGCATCGCCGTCACGCTGGGCAAAGTCTCGCCCCAATTTAAAACCGAAGGATTCGGCTTTAAGCAGCCCTTCGTGACGCACATTCAGCAAACGTCAGTGCGGCAGCAGACCCGGCCCATGCCCGCCGAATGTTACTCTTCCGATCTCCAGCAGGTAAAGATGGAGGTGCACGTTCTTTACCGCGTGCCGGAACGGTCCGTGGTGAAGATTTTTCAGGAGTACGCCGGCGAACCGTTCGACAACCTCATCGGGCCCCGCGTCCAGGAAGCCATCAAGGAAGTGGCCGCCTCGATGAGCGCCGAGCAGATCGTCAAGAAACGCGAGGACGTGAAGATCAAAGCGCTGGACCTGGCCCAAAGGAAAATCGGCACCAACTTCCTCGAAGTCGTCGATCTGGTGCTCTACAACATCACACTTTCGCCGGAGCTCGAACAGGCCATCGAACTCAAAATGGTCCAGGAACAGGAAGCGGAAAAGGCCAAGTTCACCCAGCTCAAGGCGCAGATTGAAGCGGACACCGCCATCATCCGCGCCAAGGGCGAAGCGGAAGCGATTCAAGTCCGCGGCCAGGCGCTGCGCGACAACCCGGATTTCATCCGGCTGCAAATCCTGCAGAATTGGAACGGTCGATCGCCGCTGGTGGTCGGCACCGAAGGCGGAGCGAACATGCTGCTTTCGCTGGACGAATTGAACAAGCATTCAGCACCCGCGCCCAGACAGCAGCCCGGAACTGCGTCGTTCCCGACTCCGTCCTCCCGCTCCAAATGAACCCACGCGTTCGAGCCGCATTTCAGATCGGAGTCTTGTTGGCTGTCCTCGCCGTGTTGTTTCTCGTGTTTCCCAGGGCGTATGCCTTTGTGGAAATGGCCGCGCGCGAACTGCGTTACCTTTGGTGGCTGATCCTGCTGATCGCGCTCGCGATCTGGCTGATCTGGGGCATTAAACGGAAACCGAAGTGAACAGGGGCTCCCCAAACTTTGTCGCATATGCGACAAAGTTTAGGCTCGAAAGTTCGCGCTCGTTCTTGACCAGCTCGATCAATTTGGAGCTCGAGAATCGGGATGGAATCGGTGATTGGAAACCTGGAGCCTAGGCTTTTGACCACATTCTCTCCCACCCATCACCTCGCGCCGGACGCGGCTCGAGTTCGATGTCCGCGTAAAGAATCGTGTCGGCAGCGTGGCCATAAGGTCCCATCAAAATCTGCCGGCCATCCGGTCCGATGACGAGCGAACACCCGATACATTTGCGGCCTTTCCACGGGCCGTCCGTCAGCCAACCGACATTGCTGGCGCCGGCGATCCACAGCCGAAAATCACGGGCGACAGGACAATAATTATCGAGCCAAAGCCGGCCGTACGGTTCCTTGGTGTTGTCGTGGTCCTCAGGGACGGCCCAGGCGCACGGCGACAGGATAATGTCCGCGCCCATCAACCCAAGCGCACGGCCGACGATTTGCCCGCGCGCGAAGGCATCGGCACAGATCATCACGCCGAACGTTCCCAGCGGGGTTTGAGCCACGCCCAGCCGGTCGCCCTGCGCGTAGAACTCGTGGCCGATCTCCAGTTCATTCAACTTGCGGTGATGGAGAATGACCTCGCCTTGTGGATCAATGAGCACCGCGGCGTTGAAAACCGTTTCGCCGGCGCGCTCGATCAATCCCGCGCAGACGTAAACGCGGTTCCGTCGCGCTGCGTCCCGCAGTTTAGCACAGGAAAATCCGTCCGGAATTTCATCCGCATCGCTACTCGCCGACGGATGCGTCCAACCAAGCGTCAATGCTTCGGGCAAGACCACCACTTGAGCTCCGTGGCCCGCGGCTTCGTTGATTCGTTCGAGCGCGCGGCGCAGGTTCGCTTCCTTGCGCCCGCCTTCAACGAGCATTTGGGCCAGCGCGAGGTTGAATGAGCTTGCTTGCACCGGGCTTATCGTGCCGCAACCGGCACTCTTTCACAATAACCCGAGAGAATCCAACCACCCTCACCCTGTCTCCCCAGAAGGTGGGGAGAGATTTACCCGAAGACGATTCCCACGTTGAACCCCGAAACTGTAGCCGCCGACGTGAGTCGGCGCTAGTCCTTTGCTTGAAAGCAAACAAGTGCGCCGACTCACGTCGGCGGCTACGAGGTTGCTTGGAGAGGGGCCGAAGGCCGCCGGTGTTTGTTAAACTCCGACCTTCATCGCGGATTACATCGTCCGCCAAACGAGCGGCAAATTGCTCGATGAAGCGATGTCAGGCACGGGCGCCTCGCCTCGGCCGTCGGTGCCCCCGCCGACGACGCTGCGCCTGGTAGAGAACGAGGTTTGCGCGAGGGCGCGCAAACTGACGCCCGAGGCGGGCGTGCTCCCCTCGCCAAACTCCGCATCCTCGAACCCGCCTGTGGTTCCGGCTCCTTCCTCATTGCGCCTCTGCGATGCCGCCGAGATTGCGATTGTTGCTGTGCGCAATCAGAGCATTCTCAAGCCGGCGCCAAATCAGACTGGCGGACGGCTCGCCGTTCGTGCAAACTACCTCCGCGTTTGTCCAATGTGCCAAATCAAATGATTTCCCCGCCTCCACCCACACACGCGAACCGCAAATCCATTCTGCTCGTCGCCATCGCGGTCGTCCTGGTCACGCCATCGTTTTCCGCACTGGCCGGTTTCAAGCGGATCAACCAGCCGAATCCGAAAGACCCGATGGCCGTGCAGATTTACCAGTTGGACAACGGCCTGACGATTTATCTGACGGAAAACCACGAGACGCCGCGGTTCGAGGCGCAGATCGCCGTGCGCGCCGGCAGCAAACAGGACCCGGCCGAGTCCACTGGTCTCGCGCATTACCTCGAACACATGCTGTTCAAGGGCACGACGCACCTAGGCACGCTGAATTACGAGGAGGAAAAGCCGCACCTCGACCGCATCACCGGGCTTTACGAGAAACATTTCCACGAGACCGATGCGGAGAAACGCAAGGCCATCTACGCGGAGATCAACCAGGAATCGCAATTGGCCGCGCAGTACGAAATCCCGAACGAGATGGACAAGCTCTACAAGGCGATGGGCGAACAGGGCCTCAACGCCCACACGTGGCACGAAGAGACCGTCTATCAGGTCAATCTGCCGAAGAACCGCCTGGAACAGTGGGCCATCATCGAGTCGCAGCGTTTTCAACATCCGGTCTTTCGCCTCTTTCAACCGGAGTTGGAGATTGTCTATGAAGAGAAGAACCAGACGCTCGATAACAAGGAGGCGGTCATCGAATTCGCCGTCAACAAGCTGCTGTTCAAGAAACATCCCTACGGCCAACAAACGACCATCGGCGAAGTGGAGCATCTCAAGAATCCGTCGCTGAAGAACATGTATGAGTTCTTCGAGAAGAACTACGTCCCGGGCAACATGGCCATCGTGATTTCCGGCGACATCGACGCACGCAAGACGATCGAGTTGATCGACAGGCATTTTTCGGCGTGGAAAGCCAAAGCGGTTCCGTCGCCGAAGACCTGGGACGAGAAGCCGCTGCAAGGCGCCGAGCGGGTCACGGTGAAATACAAGGGCGAAGAGTATGCGTTGCTGGCCTTTCGCACGCCGGGACGGAACGATCCGGAGGCCGAGGCGCTCAAGCTGGTGGACATGATTCTCAACAACGCTACCGCCGGCCTGATTGATCTGAACCTGAACCAGCAACAAAAGGTGCGTCGCGCCGGGTCCAGTCCGGAGTTGAACAACGATTACGGGGCGGAATATCTCTGGGGCATCCCGAAAAAGGGCCAACCGCTCAAGGACGTTGAGGACCTGTTGCTGCAGCAGCTCGAGCTGATCCGGAAGGGCGAGTTCGAGGACTGGATCATCCCCGCGATCATCACCGACTTCAAAAAGAACCGCAAAGCGATGTTGGAGTCCGATGAAAGCCGCGTCGCCATGATGCGCAATGCGTTTCTCGCTTTTCAGGATTGGGACCACGCGATTGGCGAGATCGACCGGATGGAAAAACTGACCAAGCGGGACATTGTCCGCGCGGCGAACAAGTATTTCAACGGCGGCTACGTGGCCGGCTACCGCCTGGACGAACAGCAGGAGATTCCAAAGATTGAAAAGCCGAAGATCGACAAGATCGACATCGATCCCACGCGCCAGTCCGAATTCTTCAAGCGCGTGCTGGCGATGAAAGTGAAGGAGATCGAACCGGTCTGGGTCAAGCCGGGCCAGGACTATCGCAAAGTCGATCAGGCGGAAGGGGTGAAGCTGTATTACGCCAGGAATCCGTTGAACGATTTGTTTGCGCTGACGATCTCGGTCGAAATCGGGACGCGCCGCGACAACCGGCTCGGGGCAGCGACTCAGTTGCTCGACAAATCCGGCACGAAGCGGTTCACGGCCGAGCAGTTGAAAAAGGAGTGGTACAAGCTCGGAACTGATTTTTCCATCGGCGCGGGAGACAACGAGACAACCATCAGCATCGCGGGCCTGGACGAGAACTTCGCGGCGTCGTGGGCGCTGTTGATCGATTTGCTGACCGGCCCGACGGCTGAGCCCGGGACGCTGGAGGAGTTGAAGAAAATCATCCTGGTCCAGCGCGAGGACGCGAAGAAGGACTTCCGCACGCTCACCAGCGCCGTCGCCCAGTATAATCGTTACGGGACGGACTCGCCGTTTCTGCGGGCGTTGCCGAACGACAAACTGACCGCGCTGACGCTGGAGGACCTGCACGGCCTGATCAAAAGTCTGCTCACTTATCGGCACGCCATCACTTACACGGGGTCAATCCCGATGGATAAAGTCGAGGCGATCCTCAAACAACGCCCCAGCTCCGCGGAACCGCTCAAACCAACGCCGCCCTACAAATTCCTCAGAGTGGCGGCGCCGGGCGAAAGCCGGGTTTACCTGTTCGACAAGGAAATGGCGCAATCGCAGGTGCGCATCGAGTTCGGCGACGGCGAATACAACGAAGCCAATGTCCCGCCCGTCCAGTTGTTCAACGACTATTTCTCAGGCGGAATGTCCGGCATCGTATTCCAGGAACTGCGCGAGGCCCGCGCGCTGGCGTATTCGGCCTACGCTGTTTATTCCAACGGCAGCCGCAAAGACGAACAGAATGTGATGGTCGGCGGCATCAGTTGCCAGGCGGACAAAACGCCCGAAGCCCTGGATGCGTTCATGGATTTGTTCGAAAACCTGCCGACGTCACCCGAGCGCTTTCGCGAGACCCGGGACTCCGTCATCAGCCGTTATCGGACCGGCAAGATCGGGTTCCGTGAAATCCTGGGCTCGGTGCGTTCGTGGGAGCGGTTGGAGGTGCCGATTGACCCGCGCAAGGAGCGTTTCGCGAAGGTCCGGCAACTCGGCCTGGACCAGGTCGTCCAGTTCCAAAAGCAACATCTCAAAGGCCGGTCCAGACTCATTTCCATCGTGGGCGACAAAAAGAAGTTCGACCTCGAACGGCTCAAGAAGGCGGGGGCGATCACAGAATTGCAGTTAAAAGATATTTTCGTGTTCTGACCTGCCTTTCTGCGCCCGGAAGGCAGCCACGCTTTTCTTGCTGGCTAAAATCGGCTCGTCCGTTACGCTCCGGCAAAAATTCCAGACCGAAACAACATGATAAGAAACTCTTTGGCTGTGCTTGCGTTTGTTTCGCTGGCGGGCTCAACGGGCCTCGCCCAGCCCCAAATGGCCGTAGGCAGCCCACCGGGTTGGAACGCCGCGATGACCAGGTTGTTCGGCGACATCAAGGCCTTCACGGCTAAAGCCGAGCTGCGCGTTCTGGATAAAGCCGGCAAAGAATCCGTCACCATGCCGATGAATTTTGCGCTGTTGGAGCGCAAGGTCCGCATGGACATTGATATGACCCAGATGAAAGGCCCGCAGGTCCCGCCCGCACAGATAGCCGGCCTGAAACAGATGGCCATGGACCGTCTGGCGTGCATCGTCCTTCCGGACGCAAAGGCGATGGAAATCATCTTCCCCGCTCTGGCGGCCTACGTGGAGATGCCTTTGCCGGAAGAGGAAGCCGCTGCCCTCAACAAAAACTTCAAAATGCACAAGATCGCGCTGGGCAAGGAAACACTTGACGGCCACCCTTGCGCGAAGGATCGGGTGATGATGACGGATGAGCATGGGCAAAAGCTTGAATTTATTGTCTGGAGCGCAGCGGATTTGAAAAATTTCCCCTTGCAAGCGCAGATGAACGACGCGGGAGCTATCGTGGTGATTCGTTACCAGAACGTGCAGTTTGCCCGGCCGGACGCGAAGCAGTTTGTCGCCCCCTCAGGCTACACGAAGCACAAGGACCTGCTTCAATTGATGGAGGCCGCCGCGCTGAAGCCGGGAACAAACACGCCGAAAAAGAAATGACCCCTCACCTTTCGTCGCGCCGCATGTTGACCTTGACGCCACGCGTCGAAAGGGAGCGTAATCACCAAGTCAAAAGCGGGCACCTTGCGATGCCCGCTCACCCAAACAACCAAACGTTACCTCCTTTCCGCCAGAGGGACTGGCGGGCGGGGCCGGGTCGTGAAACCCGGGCCCGACTCATGAGAACAACACCTCTCAGACGGGTTGAGTTTCTGAACTGTTCAAAATTATTTTGTCCCGTGCGAAAAACTGATTTCGTAAGTCCGAAAGATTACTCTTAATCATCGTTGCGCGGCGATTCATGCGAATCCTCAACCTTAATCCCGCCTCGAACATCGGTGCCAGCGCGTGGTTCGTCGAAATCGAAGGGCATCGCCTGCTGATGGACGCCGGCACGCACCCGAAACGCGAGGGCCGCGACAGCCTGCCGATCTACCGGCTCATCCAAAAAGAAGAACTCGACGCCATCGCGGTCACTCATTGTCATCACGATCACGTCGGTTCGCTGCCGGTCGCGCTGCGGCACTTTCCCAAAGCTCACGTCCTGATGACCGAGCTGAGCTATTTCCTCATCGAACGCGTGCTGCACAATTCCGTGAACGTCATGACCCGTCAGCGCGACGAACTGGGCATCAAGGAATATCCGCTCTTTTCTCACGACGAAGTGGATGAAATCGCCGCATTGTTTCAGGGTTTCCGCTACAACCGTGAAATCGAATGGGCTGCCTCCCACAAGACCCGCGTTGGCCAGGCCTCGCCCACACTGGAATTCTACGACGCCGGCCACGCCCTCGGCTCCGCCGGGATTATGGCGCGCGGGCAAAAGGAAACCCTCTTTTACACCGGCGACGTCTGTTTCCGCGACCAGACCATTCTGCGCGGCGCGCGCTTTGACGACGTGAAGGCCGACGTGCTCATCATGGAAACCACGCGGGGCAACCGCCAGGTGCCGCCCGGTTTTTCGCGCGAAACCGAAATCGAACGCTTCACCGCGGCCCTGCACGAGGTTCTCAAACGCAGGGGTTGCGTGCTCATTCCCACCTTCGCGCTGGGCCGGACGCAGGAAATTCTCGCCCTGCTCGCCTTGCTCATGAAGGCCGGTAAATTGAAACGACAGCCTATTTACATCGGCGGGCTGGGCCGTGTCTTCACGGAGATTTACGATCTCGAAGCCCACCGCGCCCATCGCAACCACAGCAACCTCAAGCTCACTGAGGCGTTGAACCTCGCTGTGCTCGAACCGGGCCAGGTGGATAAAATGCGGCTCTCCGGCGGGCGCATCTTCGTCCTCACCGCCGGGATGATGAGCGAACATACCGCCGCGCACGACCTCGCCGCCCGCATGATCGGCGACGAACGCCAGGCCATTTTCTTCGTCGGCTACGCCGACCCGGACACGCCCGGCGGCCGGCTCAAGTCTGCAAAACACGGTGCGACATTTGTGTTCAGCGGCAGCGCCGGCGAAGTCACCCGAC
>QHOP01000003.1 GCA_003219345.1 Verrucomicrobiota bacterium | reverse complement strand
GTTTTTGGGGCTGCGTATTCGAATGATTTCATGCGAGGTTGCCTCCCTTCGCCAGCACTGCTATCACGCGGTCCGGAGTCAACGGCAGTTGCGGCACGCGCACGCCGAGAGCGTTGGCGACCGCATTCGCGATGGCGGCGCCAGGCGAAATCACGGGCGGCTCGCCCAGTCCAACGACTCCGCGTTCGTCGTAACCTTTGCCGGTCATCATGTGGACTTTGAGGTTGCCGACATCCTTGATTCCGGCGAGTCGGTAAAACTCCATGTCCGCATTGAGCATCCGGCCGGTCTTCGCGTCATAGACCGCCTCTTCGAACAGCGAGTAAGTGATACCCATGATGAGCGCGCCGTAAACCTGGCTTTCGGCGGTCTTGAGGTCGATGATCAGGCCGCAATCCTGCGCGGCGACCATCTCATTGATCGTGACGATGCCGGTTTCAATGTCCACGGAGACGTCGGCGATTTGCGCCCCTCCAACACCGCCATCCATGAGATGCATTTTCTGACTTTCGCCCGGATTGTTCGACCCGCGCCTGGTGATGGCGTTGACGCCGAGCAAGGCGCAGGCCTCTTTCCAGGACATTTTATTCTCGGGCTTGTCACTCTGGCGAATCTCGCCGCGGACGACTTCGAGATTGTCCGCCGCGGTGTCGAGTTTCGATGCGATTGTTTCAAAAAGCGCGTTGAGCGCGGCGGTAGCCGCCAGCCTCGACGAGGCCGAGACACCGCCGACGGTTGTGCTGCCACCCGAGCCGCCGGAAGCGGGATAATCGCTCTTGCCGATCTGGACTTTGACGGCATGGAGCGGCAGACCGAGTGTCTCGGCGACGACGATGTCAATGACGGTTCGAGTGCCTGTGCCCAGGTCCTGCGAACCCAGCCTGGCTTCCACCGAACCGTCGGGACTGATCGTTACATCGCACTCGGACGGATGGCCCATCCCGCCCCAGGTATGAATCGACATTCCCAATCCGCGTTTAACCGGGCCGGGCGTTGGATCGCCGCGCGGATGCGCTTTCCTTTTGTAGTCAATCAAATCGGCGGCGATTTTGAGCTCTTCAGTATAGACCTCTGCCCGGTCCGTCAAAGAAACGTTCTTCAGAAAGAACTCCAGTTCGTCCATCTTCAGCGCCGCAGCGGTGTCGGCGAGCGCGGACATGGTCAGGAAACAGCCCTGGGGATGGTTGGGCGCGCGCCAGGCGCGTTGACCGCCGCGATTGGTGCGAATGCCTTTGCCGGTCAAACGCGTGTGCGGAACTTTGGTGAAAACATAAGGAATCGGCGGTGGACCGTAACCGCCCATGCCGCCGGTGCCCCACACCTCGGCTTCCACCGCGGTGATGGTCCCGTCCTTTTGCGCGCCGATTTTGATTTTTGCGTAGGCGGAAGGGCGATTGCCCGCGGTCATCAATTCAATGTCGCGCTCCAGCAGCAGCTTGACCGGTTTGCCGGTTTGTTTCGAGAGCAGCGCGCCGATCGGTCCCCATTTGTCGAAGTTAAACTTCGAACCGAAACCGCCGCCCATGAACTGGCATTCGACGTGGATTTTGTTCTGGTCAACGCCCGCTGCTTCGCCCAGACGGTCGCTGTAGCGTGAAACGTTTTGTGTCGAAGGCCAGACATACAATTCGCCGTCGCGCATCTCGGTCACCTGCCCGTGCGGCTCGAGGCAACAATGTGTCACGACCGGAATGCCATATTCGCCTTCCACGACCTTGTCGGCCTTGGTGAAAGCTTCGTCCACGTTGCCCTGATCTTTCTTCGACGGTTTGTCTTTGGACAATGCGGGATCGGTATCCACGACCTGATGTTCGAGCGGTTTGTATTGAACCGCGACAAGCCGCGCTGCTTCTTCGGCGATTTCCTCGGTCACCGCCGCGACCGCCGCGACAATCTCTCCGGCGTAGCGCACTTCCTTTTCCGTGTCGTGCCAGACTCCTTTCACGCCGGGCAAGGCTTCGGCCGCGCGGGTGTCGATGCTCGTGACCTCCGCGTGCGCGTAAGGCGAGGTCACGACTTTCGCCCAGAGCATGTCCGGGCGGTTGATGTCATAGGAATATTTCGCAGCGCCGGTGGCCTTCAATGGACCGTCAATGCGGTCGATGCGTTTGCCGATGAGCGCCCGCTTATCCGCGGCGGGCCAATCAACTTTTGCCATATCAAGAAACTCCTTTCCTGGCCGCGTCCACGACGGCGAGCATCATGCCGGCATAGGTGCCGCAGCGACAGAGATTGCCGCCGAGACCGGCGCGCACTTGTTCCAGCGTGGCGTCAGGATGTTTTCGGACAAAAGCGGTGCACGCCACCACAAAGCCAGGGGTGCAAAAGCCGCACTGCTGGGCGTCGTGATGCACAAAGGCCTTCTGCACTTCATTCATTCGTTCCGGCGTGCCCAGCCCTTCGATGCTCGTGATTTCGTGGCCTTCGGCTTCAACGGCCAGCATGGAGCAGGAATAAACCGGATGGCGGTCCACCAGCACGGTGCACGCGCCGCACGTGCCGCGGTCACAGACCTTTTTGCACCCGGTGAGGTCGAGCCGGTTGCGCAAGGCATCGAGCAAAGTCACCCGCGGCTCGACGCTGAGCTTGCGGTTCTGTCCGTTGATTTTAAGAGTGACGGGGACTTCGCCCGGACCGACGACGCCTCCTTCCCTGGCGAGGGCCTCCTTCAGACCGACGGGAGAGAGCAGGCCCGTCGCCACAGACCCGACGCCGAATCCTTTGAGGAAGCCACGCCGCGAAAGGCCGGCGGGTTTGGACGCATCAATTTCGTCAGACATAGTCGCCTTTCTTAGGAACTGCCCGGAGCCAATTGCCGACGGAGCAACTGTCGCCGCATCTGGCTCGCGCGGATTTTCTGGCAAATGTGCAAACTATCTAACGCCGGGCTCTCCGGCGCGCAAGTTTTTTTAGCCAACAAAATTTCGGTCAGGTTTTCAGTTGCCGGACTTCGATCAACTTGGCATACGTCGTCAGATTTTTCGGACATGAATACCGACGTCCAACTTCTGCCGCTGCTGAAGCGATACTTCGGCTTCACCTCATTCCGTCCGTTGCAGGAGCAGATCATCCGGGACGCGCTGGCGGGCAAGGACGTTTTTGCGCTGCTGCCGACGGGCGGAGGCAAATCGCTCTGCTTTCAACTGCCCGCGCTG
>QHOP01000108.1 GCA_003219345.1 Verrucomicrobiota bacterium | reverse complement strand
TCTCGTCCATCGGCAGGAATCGTTGCAAGTCAGCGACCAGTCCGCCGCGATAGACTTTCGGGCGATGGTCTGGTGAGGCGAGCCTTTGTTTCAGTCCCGGCCCGGCCTTGAGCCAGTGGAGGTATTTTCGCAACAGGACGGCCTCTTCCTTCAGCTCCCAGACGTGGCGGTAAAGCGCATGAAGCAATTCACGGTTTCTCAGCGCGGCAATCTTTTCAAACAGGTCCAAAATGTCGGAACATTTCTTTTCAAAGCGCCGCCCGATGACGCCCCACTTCCTCGTCGGCGTACGCAGCAGGAACCGGAAATCTTCGATGAACGTTTCGGCGCAACGCCCGTGCCGAAAAGGCAAATGAAAGCAGTCGCACAGAAACTCCAGTTCACGCGGCGAAATCCGTCGTCCGTGATGCGCTTTCCACTGAAGCGACCAGTCTTTCAATGCGGTGTGAAAAGCCTTCTGTGCGTTCCAATGTCCTTTGGCCTGCGCGAACATGGCCAGCGTGCGGAGCGGAATATAGTTTGCCTCAAACTCGCAGTTCGGATTGCTCAGGATGCCGGCGACTTCGTTGCGGAGTTCGAGCGGGCGCCCGGCATACGGGCCGAGATAAATGCGGCGGAGGTCGTAATCGTTGGCGTGAAGGTTGTCCCAGAGGAGCGGCTTCCGCCGGAGAACTCGCTGCAACTCGCGAATCGATTCCGCCGGGATGGTCTCAGAGACTATTTCCGGTCCGGTCCAGAAAATCCCGATGGATGAGTCCAGGAGCTTTCCCAACTGTTTCAGGTAATCGGAATGCCTGACCGGACCCGACATCCGCTCGCAGTAGTGGGTCGGACAAAAGAGCAAAGTCGCCTCGGGCGCCTGGTCGCGGAGATGCTTCAGGAAATCATTGGCTACGACGCTCTGCGCATCCGCGAGAGAGTTGAACATCCTGGAGTCTTCTTTCGAGAGGACCGGCTGAATGTCATCGAAAGTGATGGCGAAATGGGTGCAGCCGAGCCTCAGCAATTGGCTGGCCTTTCTCCGCAAGCGCGCCATGTCCTTCCTGCTCGAATAGGAGAGGTCCAGGCCAGGCGCAACGGCACAAACGAAATTCAGGCCTTTGCCCCGGCAATTGCGAATCAAGGCCTTCAGTTCGGCCGCCTCCCTCTCCGTGTAAAGCTCGCGCCAGAGCAGCCGATGTTTCAGGTCGTCTTTGGGGGCGTAGAGGTAGGTGTTCATGCCCCACGACTGCATCCATGCGAAGAGTTGTCCGCGTTGCGCACCGGACCACGGGCGTCCGTAGAAGCCTTCCACCACCCCGCAGATAAACGGGTTTGCGCCCATAAATCATTTCACTGCGCCGGCAATCACGCCGCGGATGATCTGCTTGTTAAAAATGGCATAGACGAGCAGCGTTGGCACGGAAATCAGCGAGAGGCCCGCGAGCAGCGCCGGGTAATCCGTGTTGTGCGCCTGCTCAAAGGCAATCATTCCGACCGGCAACGTTTTCATCGCCGGGTCCACGATGAACAGCATCGCCATCAGGAATTCGTTCCACGTGTTGAGGCAGGTGATGGCCACGATTGTCGCCACGGCCGGTCTGGCGACCGGCAGCAGGATGCTGAAGTAAAACCGCGCGGTGCGAACGCCGTCGAGCTTCGCCGCTTCCTCGAGTTCTGCCGGCAACGAAACGAAAAAAGCCGCGAACAACAGAATCGCCACCGGCAGATTTTGCGCGGTGTAAGGCAGAATCAACGCCCAGAGACTGTCGTGAACGCCGAGCTTCTCCAGCAAACCCGTCAACGGAATGAGATAGGACTGCACCGGCAGGATCATGCCGATGAAAAACAGGGCGAGCCAGAATTTGCGGAGCGGGAACCGCGCCTTGCTCAACGCGAACCCGGCCCATGCCCCGAAGCACACGACTGCCGCCGCGCTGAGTCCGGTGACCCAAAGCGAGTTGATGAAGTAAGCGCCCATGTGCCCCTGGCGGACGGCTTTCTGGTAATTCGCGAGGCTGATTTGATGCGGCAAGGAAAAAGGATGACCGAAGATTTCGACGTTCGACGATTTGAAGCTGCTCAGCGGTCTTGAAATAAGAACCTCGTCGGCTCATCGTTTGCCTCTCACTGAAAGCCGGCCCCCTTCCCTGAACCAGGTGGGGCGAGACTCCGTCGAGCCCTGAATCTCCAATGGGTAGAAATCAGGGCTCGACGGAGTCTCGCCCCACCGTTGAAGCGCGCGGGACCATTCTCCGCGCTTCATAGCGGACCCCTCCTTTCGCCCCTGCGCCACAAATTTTTCGCGCCGATAATGATGGCCACCGACAGCAGCACGAGCACAGTCAGAATGACCGCGAGCGTGCTGCCATAGCCTTGGTTGTCGAACCGGATGACTTCTTTCACCAAAAGCGTGGAAACAATGCTGGTGTGCTCCTGGTTCTGCAAAAGAACCCAAAACAAATCAAACGCTTTGAAGGCGCCGGTGAAACAAATCAGCAGCGCGACGTAGATGACTTCCTTGAGCAGCGGCAGCTTGATGCGCCAGAACGTTTGCCGTGCGCTCGCGCCGTCCAGCCGGGCCGCCTCGAGCACGTCCTCGGGCACGTTGGCCAGCCCGGCCAGAAAGATCACCATGAAAAATCCGGCTGAGGCCCAGCCGGAGATCACCGAAATCGTCAACAACGCCCGGCCTTCGTTCAACATGCCGGGCAGCACGCCCACGCCATCCTTGAACAAAAAGCCGAACACCAATCCAACGACCACCATCGATAATACCGCCGGAGAAAAAAACGCGACGCGAAGGAAATTGTTGAAGCGCGTATTTTTCTCCAACCCGACCGCCAGCGCCAGGCCGGCGGCGACCTCAAACAGCAATGTCCAGAGCAGATATTTCAGGTTGTTGCCGAGTGACTGATGAAACTTCGGGTCCGTTACGGCGTAGCGATAATAAAGCGTGCCGACGAATGGGTGTTTGATTCCCTGATGCGAATAAAAAGAGTCGATGAGTGTTTGCGTGGACGGCAGCAGAACGAAGACCAGGAAAACCAGGAGGGCGGGGAGAAAGAACAGAATTTGGCCGCGGCGAGTCATAGCGACGGCGACGAAATTCCAAATCCCAAGCTCCAAATTCCAAAGAAATCCCAAACAACAAACTTCAATTGGCGCGGCTCGACTAGCGTTTGGCGTTTGGGCCTTGGGGTTTGCTTGGGATTTGGGATTTGGGATTTAGGATTTCTCACAGGCCTTTTCTTGCCAGGTTCTTTTTCTCCTTCGCCCAGTATTCGGCGGCGTGTGGCAGCCCCAGTCTGCCGGTCAGAAGCTTGCCGCACATTTCGTAAAACACGGCGGCTTGCTCCGGCCGGTATCCGGTGTCGGGGGGCGGGACAATGACCGGCGTGGTCGCCAGCAATTCCAGCATCCGTTTCGCCAAAGGATCGCTCGTAAACTCGACGGCGTCGCGTCGCGCTGACAGGTTGCCGAGCTTGGCAAACTCGCTCTGATATTTTCTCGACAGCAATAATTCGAGGAACTCGACGGCGGCCTTTGGATTCCGAGTCGTTGGATTGACGAGGAAGCCTGTTGTCACAGCCGTCAGGGCGTCCGTTTCGCCATCACCGGGTGGAACTGGAAAGAGCCCGATTGAAAATTTGAGTTCGTCCTTGCTGCGCGCGTCCTGCACGTCGGCGAGAAACCACGAACCAAGAATGTGCTGCGCGGACCTGCCGCTGAGAAACAGGACTTTCGCGTCGATATCACCCAGGCCGCCGATTGCCCCTCGTTCAAGTACGCCGGACAGATCGAAACAACCCAGGTCGCGCATCTCGATCAACGTCTGCAGGCGCCCGAGGTATTCCGGATTGATCGGTCTGTGCGGTTGGAACAAACGCCCTGACTTTTCCACGCCCAGACTTTGGCCGAGCAGTTCGGCGGCGAAATTCCCCATCGGCCACAGATCGCGATTGCCTTGGGCCAGCGGCAGGATTCCGTTCTGCCGCAGTTGCGCGCAGAGCCTCAGCCATTCGCGCAGCGTCCCCGGTTCGTGGAGATGAAGTCGAGCGAACCGGTCGCGGTCATACCAGACGAGATTGCTGATATCAATCGACTGCGGTAAAAAATAGAGGGCGCCATTTTGCTTCTGGATCGCCGACGGGACGAACTGCTCCAGAAATCCCGGCGCTAGATGCGGCGTCAAATCCATCGCCCAGCCACGCTCGAGGCAATACTCGACCTTGAACCCCTGCCAGTGGAAATAAAGATCGGGTTGGTTGCGTCCCTGAAACTGCAAACGCCAGCCGACGGTGTTATAGACTTCGCTGTTGGAGATGATCTGCTCGATCTTCACGCCCGGATGGCCTCGCTCGAACTCGGCGACGGCCGCGTCCAGGATGGCGCGCTCTGAGTCCGTCGTGAACGTATGGGCGAACTTCAGACGGTTCGGCCCGGGCTGCGTGAGCGCAAGGCGATGACCGGTGAGGACGAAAGCCAGGGTAACAAACCCGACCCCAAACCATCTCTTGAGCTTGCGGGCGTCGCGCATTGCGTCAGTTGAAACCGCGTTCTTAGCCCGGTTTGGTGAGGGAAAGCTCCGTGGTCGGGTCGAAAAAGTGGCATTTGGTCAAATCGAGAACGACAAACACTTTCTGTCCGGGTTTGCCCGGTTCCGCCGGCGGCATCCGGCAAATGAACCCGTGCTGTCCGGTCTTCAAATGGAAATGGGTTTCCGCGCCGAGGGGCTCAATCAGTTCGACCACGGCTTCAACAATCGATCCGTTTGCCGTCCTCGGTGAGTCCGTCGCCAGATGAACGTCTTCGGGACGAAGCCCGAGGATGATTGGCTTGTCCACGCGTGATTCCAACTGTGCAGCCTGTTCCGGCAGAAGTTTCACTTTGATTCCGGCCGGCGATCCATTGCCGCAGAAGTGCAGCCCATCCGAATTGCCGTACAACACGCCGCGAAAAAAATTCATCGGCGGCGCGCCGATGAAGCCGGCGACAAACAGATTGGCCGGGTGACGGTAAAGCTCGAGCGGACCGGCGAGCTGTTGGACCTCGCCGTTTTTCAGCACCGCGATCCGGTCGCCCATGGTCATCGCTTCGATCTGATCGTGCGTGACGTAAACCATCGTCGCGGCGAGGCGCTGATGCAGCCGCGAGATCTCCATGCGCATCTGGACACGCATTTGGGCGTCGAGGTTGGATAACGGTTCGTCAAACAAAAACGCTTTCGGCTGCCGCACGATCGCGCGACCCACGGCGACGCGCTGGCGCTGGCCGCCGGAGAGCGCCCTGGGCAATCGGTCGAGCAATGGCGTGATACCCAGAATCTCCGCTGCCTGGCTCACGCGCAGGTCGATCTCCGCCCGTGGATACCTTCGCAGCTTCAGGCCGAACGCCATGTTTTCATAGACCGTCATGTGCGGGTAGAGCGCGTAGTTCTGGAAGACCATTGCCAAATCGCGGTCCTTCGGCTCGACGTCGTTCACGACTTTACCGTCGATGGAAATGGCCCCGCGCGAGACCTCCTCCAGGCCGGCCATCATGCGCAAGGTGGTGGACTTGCCGCAGCCGGACGGCCCGACGAGCACGAGAAACTCCTGGTCTTCGATGGCAAGACTGACGTTGTTGACGGCGCGAACTTCCTCGCCTTTTGGTCCTTTGAAGATTTTGGAGACCTTATCCAGAACGATCCGCGCCATGCGTGCCGATTATTCCGACTCGTCCGGGCAATGTCGATAGCAGAGTGGCGGGAACAGTTCGCGAAAGTCGGGGACGCGTTCGCAACGGCGGACCGTCGTGACGCTGGTGCAACGGTTCACTTTCTTGGATTTCAGCGCGAATCGGCTCGAACCAGGACAACAAAAATTGATTTCAGTGGCCAGCATCTGCTGAATTGTCCTGGCGCCACTCTGCCGTTGACGTCGCGTGCGGCTTCCCGACATGATGCGCCCGCGGCAGCGGCGGTGTGTATGTGTGTAGCGGCGGGCGTCCCGCCTGCCGTAGAGCCGGGCATCCTGCCCGGCGGAACAAGCACACGCATACTCCAAATCGTCCGGCTATTTGCGGATCGCTTAAGAACCGGCGTTCTTACTGGGCGGCAAGATGCCGCCCTTTACGGCAGCCAGGATGGCCCCGCTACGTTAAACACATACGGCGGTGTGTGTCGCCGCTGCGATGCTTTGTAATGTGAAACGGCCGTCACAGACCGTTGCTACGACAGCCAATTGAACCTCATCGTGCTCGACGGCCTCGGCGACATCGCCACCAAAGAGCAGGGGGAACAAACGCCGCTCGAAGCAGCCAGGACGCCCAACCTCGACGCGCTCGTCGCCGCCGGCGTGGCGCAGGGTCGGATGACCCCGGTCGCACCCGGCATCACGCCCGGCAGCGGTCCCGGCCATCTGGCGCTGTTCGGCTACGACCCGCTTGAGTTTCAAGTCGGCCGCGGCGTCATTGAAGCGCTGGGGCTTGGACTCGAACTGAAGGCCGGCGACATCGCTGCGCGCGCGAACTTCTGCACGCTCGACGGCAACGGCATTGTTACCGACCGCCGCGCTGGCCGCATCGAGACGGAGGTTTGCGAGGAGTTGTGCCATTTGCTTTCCCGGAAAGTCAAAAAGGTCGGCGACACAGAAGTGATCATCAAAGCCGGCAAAGGACACCGTTTCGTGGTGATCTTTCGCGGCAAGGGACTCGAAGGCCCCTTGACCGACGCCGATCCGCATCGCGAAGGCACGCGGGTCCCCAAGGTTGAACCGATCAACAAAAAGTCGGTCAAGGCCAAAAAGGCCGCGAAGCTGGTCGCGGAATTTTACAAGGCCGCCCTGCCGGTCATCGCGAGGAAAAAGCCGGCGAACGGCTTTTTGCTCCGTGGCATCGCGCATCAGCCGGTGATTCCTTTGTTTGAGGAACGCTACAAACTGAAGCCGGCCTGCATCGCGGTTTATCCGATGTATAAAGGTTTGGCGCAACTCGTCGGCATGACGAAACTCGAGGGGCCACAGACCATCGCCGAACAATTCGAGCGTTATCTGGCCGAATACGACCAGCACGACTTTTTTTTCATCCACTACAAGTACACCGACATGCATGGCGAGGACGGCAATTTCGACGCGAAGAAAAAGGCCATCGAGGATTTCGATGCCGCGTTGCCAATCCTGCTCAGGAAAAAGCCGGATGTGCTGGCGATTACGGGCGACCACTCGACGCCGTGCGCGGTGAAAGGCCACTCGTGGCATCCGCAACCGGTGTTGTTGCACTCCTCGCTTTGCGGCTCAGATAAATTGGAGCGCTTCACTGAAACCGGAGCCAACCTGGGCTCGCTCGGCATCTTCGAAGCGAAGTATTTGATCCGACTTATGCAGGCGAACGCGAAGATGTTTGATAAATTTGGGGCATGAAGCCATTGTCCACGTGTGAGCGAAACAGCTGCGGGTCAGTCCAAATTAACGCGCGAACAGATCGTCGCGGCGCTGACCGCATTGAACCGTGCCCTGGCGGAACGCGGGGTGATGGGAGAAATATGTTTGTTTGGCGGCGCAGTGATGGTGCTGGCCTTCAACGCGCGACTGGCGACCAAGGACGTTGACGCTGTCTTTCAACCCGCCGGCGTTATCCGGGAGTTGACGCAGCAAGTCGCCGCCGCCGCCGGATTGCCGGTCAACTGGCTGAATGATGGCGTGAAGGGGTACTTGTCCGTGCGGCATGAAGTCACCGGCGGTTCCTTGCCCCAATTCGATCATTTGCGCCTTACCATGCCCACAGCAGAATACCTCCTCGCGATGAAATGCCTGGCTTCACGCATCGGCGCGGGCGCGGGTGAAGCCGACGACACGGCCGATATCATTTTTCTGATCCGTCATCTCGGTTTGCGAAGTCCCCAGGCGGTGATGGACATCGTCTGTGCGTATTATCCGCCACCACGCATTCCGGTGAAAGCGCAGTTTCTGGTGGAGAGTCTGTTTGAAGAAAGACGCATATGAAACCGCAGACTCTGGCTGAAGTCGCAACTCAAACAGGGGCGGGCGAATCATTCGATTTCGTCCTCCGCAATTTTCTGGACGAGTTTCAGGCCCGGCCCGACTCCGCGCGTTTGATCGAGGAACCGGCCCGACTGGCGGGAGTTGTGGCCGACGGCGAGCGGCATGACGCATTCCTGGCGGCCACGGCGGAGACACTGGCCGCGATGCACGGACTCGATGTTCCAACCTGGGTTTGGAAGGAGGGGCGAAAGTTGTGCCGCCCCTGGTTCGCTGACACTTTTCATTCCGCCATCCGCGTTCCGAACTCCGCATTTATGAAAGCTGTCATCCTCGCCGCCGGCAAAGGCACGCGCATGAAGGAACTGACCGACGCAGTTCCCAAGCCGATGCTTAAAGTTCAGGGTAAACCGGTCCTGGAACACATTCTGGGCGGCTTGATCGTCGCTGGCCTCCGCGAATTCTGCATCATCACCGGCTGGCGCGCCGAAGTTATCGAGAGCCATTTCGGTGACGGAGAAAGGCTCGGCGTGAAGATAAGTTATATGCGCCAGGTCGTGCAGGATGGCACCGGGAAAGCCCCGGAGCTCTCGAAGGACTTCGTCGGCACGGACGACTTTTTGCTGACTTACGGCGACATCCTCGTCACCAATTCTGCCTGAAACGACTTGTTGAAAAGCCAAACGCGGCTCAACTCGACCAATTGCGCGCTGAAGGCTGGCTCAAGCCCGGCCAGCCGGTTTGGTATAACGCCGGCATCTATGTGTTTCGAGCCGTGCTGTTCGATTTCACCGCCAAACTTCACAAGTCACCGAGAGGCGAATATGAGTTGACCGATGCCATCAGCACCATGGCCGCCGCCGGACATCGGATTGCCGGTCTGAAAATTGTGGGTCCCTGGATCGATGTGCGCGATCCCGACGTGCTGGCGGCGCTCGAAAAGGAGGCCGGCTCAACGCGGCAAGGCAATAGTTGACTTGCCCGTGCTCGTCCGTTATTACGAATCAAAAATCTCAGGGGAATTTTATGCCCTCGAAAACCATTGAAAAACCAGCCCTCGAATCGAAATCTACTGAAGCAGCCAAAGTTTCCGCCGCCCGCCAGCGCGAGCTGGACGCCGCCATTTCGACCATCACCAAGGCCTATGGTGACGGGAGCATCATGCGGCTGGGCGACGCTCGCGCGCAGACGAAGATTGATGTGATCCCCACCGGCGCGCTGGCGCTTGATCTGGCGCTGGGAGTCGGCGGCGTGCCGCGCGGTCGTGTCGTTGAAATTTTCGGGCCGGAATCTTCCGGCAAGACCACGCTCATGCTCCACGTCATTGCCAACGCGCAAAAGGGCGGCGGGTTGGCGGCATTCATCGACGCCGAACACGCGCTCGATCCGGCTTATGCGAAAAAACTCGGCGTGAACCTCGACGATCTGCTCGTGTCTCAGCCGGACAGCGGCGAAGAGGCGTTGACCATTTGCGAAACGCTGGCGCGCTCCAACGCGCTCGACGTGATCGTCATCGACTCTGTCGCCGCGCTCGTGCCCAAGGCCGAACTCGAAGGCGAGATGGGGATGGCCACGATGGGCATGCAGGCGCGCCTCATGAGCCAGGCGTTGCGCAAGCTCACCGCGCTCCTCGCCAAGTCGAAGACCACCTGCATCTTTACCAATCAACTGCGCGAAAAAGTCGGCGTCATGTTCGGCAATCCTGAAACCACCCCCGGCGGCAAGGCGTTGAAATTCTACGCCAGCGTGCGCATCGACATCCGCCGCAAAGACGCCATCAAGGACACCGCGGGCAACGCCATCGGCAATCATGTGAAAGTGAAAATCGTGAAGAACAAAGTCGCCCCGCCGTTCGCCGAGGCCGAGTTCGACATCATCTTCAACCACGGCATCAACAAGGAAGGAAGCGTTCTGGATGTCGGCATCGAAAACGGCGTGGTGGAGAAGAAAGGCGCCTGGTTGCAATTCACAGGCGAATTGATCGGGCAGGGGAAAGACGCCGCGCAAAAGACGCTCGCGGAGAAACCGGATCTGGCGAAAAAGATCATTGAAGCCATCCTGGCAAAACGCAACGCGGCGCCGGTTGTATAGTTTGAGCGTCCAATGTCAATTCCTGATCCTCTCCCTGCACACGGTGGGGCGAGACTCCCCTCGAGCCTTGATTCCCCATCGCCAAGCTGGATGCCAGGGCTCGACGGAGTCTCGCCCCACCGTTCATGGTTCCCATGCGGGCAAAAAGTGGCTTGGCCGCTTCTCACTAAGGCTTCTCGTCGAAAGCCATGGGCGATTCTGGTTTTGTTGCCGGCTTTTTTCATTTCCGGTTGCGGCAGCGGAAATTCGCCCGGCGGCACATCGTCTGCGCCTCCCGCGACTGAAAGTGCCAAAACGTCTTCGCCCGCTGTGACGGTGTTCGATCTGGCCGGCCAACCCTTCGATCCTTTCGCCCCGGCTGACGCCAAAGTCATCGTCTTCATTTTCGTCAACACAGATTGCCCGATCTCCAACCGTTACGCTCCGGAAATCCGCCGGGTTAGCGAGAGGTTTGCCCGCTCCGGCGTCCGATTCTGGCTGGTCTATGCCGACCCGGACACGTCGCCCGACGCGATCAGAAAGCACCTCCAGGACTATCAATTGCCGCCGGAAGCGTTGCGCGATCCGCAACATGGTCTGGTCCGCCTCAGCCAGGCTCACGTCACGCCGGAAGCGGCGGTCTTCCTGCCGGGCCGCCGACTGGTTTATCACGGTCGCATTGACAATCGTTACGCCGATTTAGGAAAGGAGCGTCCCGAAGCCACTCAACATGATTTGGAGGACGTGCTGGAAGCGCTCGTGCAAGGGAAGCCGGTGCCGTACCCCACCGCGCGGGCCGTCGGCTGCTATATCTCTGACACGAAATGAAGAAAACGCCGCCGGCGGAAGCGCGCTGATCCTTTACAGCGCCATGCACTCCCAATCGCAATACCTCAACGGCACGGACAAAACCGAGCAGAACCGTCTCGCTCGCTCAATCGCTTGACCAACCAGTTGTTCGTGGGGTTTCTGGAATTGCGGCCGGACTCATTGTTTCCTCACGCTCGACCGTTCCTTGAGCCAGTCGTAGTCCGTGGTGGGAGACGCGGGGAACGTGCCGCCCACACCACCTTTGACCGGCGGCCGAACCGTCCCGCCCGGACCGGTCACGACCCACCGGTGCGTTTCCGTGTGGCCGTCGCCGAAGGAGAAACTCGTCGCGCCGTTGTGGTAGGACGCCGGCAGGTTGCCCCAGGTCGGCTCATCCAGACGGTTCATGAAGAAACCGTCGTTGATCGTGTCGGGATGTTCGTCGAGAAAGACGAAGATCTGCGACGGATTGATCAGGTCGGCGGACTTGAAGAACTGAACGTAAGCCGGATTGTACCGATTCGTCAGTTCACCGGGATCGCCCACCAGCGAGTTCATCGACATGCTGCGAATACGCGGCCCGCTGGCGGCCACGGATTTGTCCGACGGACATTTGAACACGCCCGCTGATTTGCCGAGGTAGCCGGCCAACTTCGCCTCCGTCAGCAACGTCAGGTTCGTGTTGTCATCGCTGTTGGCCCAGTCTTCCACGTTGTTAGCCCAGGTCTGGCGTTTCAGGCGAGTCTCATCGCGACCGTGATTGTTCACGAACCGGTCCTGCTCGTCGTCGGTATAAAGAAACCAGGCGGTCGTCAGTTGCCTGGCGTTGTTCACGCAGCCGATGCCCTGCGCCTTCGCCTTGGACTTGCTTAGTGCGGGCAACAACAAAGCGGCCAGGATGGCAATGATGGCGATCACGACCAACAGCTCGATCAGTGTAAATCCGGATTTTTTCATGCCCTGTCTCGCTGTCCATCTGAACCGAACCGAGGCAGCCCGTCAAAACCGAATCGCGGAGCATCTCGCTTGCGGGCGCATCCATCCGCCGCCGTTAACAAAGGGGTCAGTCCCGCACAATCGTATATTGACAGACTGAGGACTGGTTGAGAAGCTGCGGTCATGGCCAGAAAGTTGCGCATGGAGTATGCCGGCGCTATTTACCACGTCATCAACCGCGGTGACCGTCGCGAACCGATTTTCCGTGACGATCAGGATCGTCAGCGTTTCTTGGAGACTTTGGGTGAAGCGTGCCGAAAGACGGGCTGGGAAGTGCAGGCGTGGTGCCAGATGAGCAATCATTTTCATCTGGTGATGGAAACGCCGCAAGCCAACCTGGTGGCGGGGATGAAATGGTTTCTAGGCACGTACACCTCGCGCTTCAATCAGCGGCACAAGCTCGTTGGCCATTTGTTCAGCGGGCGTTACAAGGCGCTGATCGTGGACGGCAGCGGCAACGGCTATTTGCGGACGGTCTGCGACTATGTACATCTGAATCCGGTGCGGGCCAAACTGCTGAAGCCAGAACAACCTTTGCGGGAGTACCGCTGGAGCAGTTACGGAGAATATTTGAAAAGTCCAACTCGGCGCCTGGAGTGGTTGAAGGTGTGGCGGCTCTTCGGAGAAATGGGTATTCCGCAAGACAGTGCGGCGGGACGGCGCCAGTTTGAGCAGATGATGGAACAACGCCGTGAACTGGAGGAACCGCGAACGTTGAAAGCCGTCCGGCGGGGCTGGTGCCTGGGCGATGAGGCGTTTCGCCAAGAGTTACTGCAGCAGATGAGCACCAGGATGAGCCGGCATCATGGGGGCGATGAGCGACAGGAAACGGCGGAGGCGCAGGCGGCTCGCATTATCGCGGAGGAACTGCGGCGACGGAAGTGGGAGGACTCGGAGCTGGAGCGGCGGCGCAAAGGCGACTGTGAGAAACTGAAGATAGCCCGCCGGCTGCGCCGCGAAACGACCATGACTTTGAACTGGATTGCGCAACGGCTGAAGATGGGGGCGAGTGGTTATCTTGCCAACTGTCTGCGCCACGGAGGCTGACTATGAACATGCGATTGTGCGGGACTGACCCCTTTGTGCCCGTCGCTTTTGCGCTCTTGACCTTCGCCACCTCAACCGTCCGCGCCCAACTGCCGCCGTTGATCCCGCGCGAGGTCCTCTTTGGCAACCCGGAACGCGTCAGTCCCCAGATTTCACCGGACGGCACGCACCTCGCCTGGATCGCGCCCAACAGCAACAACGTCCTCCAAGTCTGGGTGAAAGCCATCGGCAAGGACGACGACAAAGTGGTGACCGCCGACAAGAAGCGCGGCATCCGCCAATACTTCTGGGCCGAGGACAGCCAGACGGTGATCTACCTGCAGGACATGGACGGCGACGAGAACTGGCACGCGTATGGTGTTGACCTTGTCTTCGGCAATATTCGCGATTACACGGCGTTTCAAGGCGTGCGCGCCCAGGTCACCGCGACCGATCCAAATTTTCCGGACGAACTGCTGGTGGAACTCAATCTCCGCAGCCGCGAGGTGTTCGATGTTTATCGGCTGAACCTGAAAACGGGGGCGCTGGCGCTGGACACCGAAAATCCGGGCGATGTCGCAAGCTGGGCGGCAGACCCGAAGTTTCAGGTGCGCGCGGCGCAGGTCCAGACGCCGGACGGCGGCACGGAAATCCGCATTCGCGACGACGTGAAGTCGCCGTGGAGAAGCTGGATCAAGGTTGGGCCCGATGAGATTTTGAACTTCGTTGATTTCACGGCGGACGGCAAGAGCGCATATCTGATTTCCTCCATTGGCTCTGATACCGCGCGCGTCGTTGAAAGGAATATCGCTACGAACTCCGAGAAAGTCATCGCGTCGTCGGGTGAAGTGGACGCGGGCAATGTCCTGGTTCATCCGAGGAAACACGTCGTCGAGGCCGTCTCGTTTGCGCCGGGCCGGGCTAAATGGAGCGTGGTGGATCCGTCCGTGGGAGCGGACTTCGAAGGTATCGCGCGATTGAACGACGGCGACTTCGTCGTCGTCAACCGCGACGACAAAGACACGACCTGGCTGGTGGCGTTCACGTCCGACCGGGGTCCGATCCGCTATTACTCCTGGGACCGCGCCGCCAAAAAGGGAACTTTTCTGTTCGTTCACCAGCCGAAGCTCGAGGGCCTGCAACTCGCGTCGATGGAGCCGGTCGTCGTCAAGTCGCGCGACGGACTCGACCTGCATTGCTACTTTACCCGGCCTGTGGGCGTGCCGGCGAAGAACCTGCCGATGGTGCTCTTCGTGCATGGCGGTCCGTGGGCCCGCGACACCTGGGGTTACAATTCCTACGCGCAATGGTTCGCCAACCGCGGCTACGCCTGCCTGCAGGTGAACTATCGCGCCTCCACCGGGTATGGGAAAAAGTTCCTGAACGCCGGAAAACAAACAATGGGGCCTCAAGATGCACGACGATCTGATCGATGCCGTGGATTGGACCATCCAGCAAGGCTACGCCGATCCAAAGAAGGTCGCGATCATGGGCGGCTCGTACGGCGGTTACGCGACCCTGGCAGGATTGACCTTTACTCCGGAGAAATTTGCCTGCGGCGTGGACATCGTCGGGCCCTCGAACCTCAAGACGCTGATCCACTCGATACCGCCGTATTGGAAACCGATACGTTCCTTGTTCGACGTGCGCATGGGCAACGCGGACGCTCCGAAGGACGCCGACCTGATCCGGAACGCTTCACCGCTGTTCAAGGCGGACAAAATCGTCCGGCCTCTGTTGATTGGCCAGGGCGCCAACGATCCGCGTGTCAAACAGGCTGAATCCGAACAGATCGTCGAGGCCATCGGGAAGAACGGCGGCAAAGTGACCTACGTCCTTTACCCGGATGAAGGGCACGGTTTCGCGCGTCCGGAGAACCGGATTGATTTCAACGCCCGCGCCGAAGCGTTTCTGGAGCAAAGCCTCGGTGGTCGCGCCGAGCCGATTCAGGGCGAGAAATATCCCGGGTCAACCGCCGTTGTGAAAGTCATCGGCAAGTAGCTTCACGGTCCGTGACAGCCGAGCCGTCGCGAGGCAGGGTCAGCGCGCCGTTTAGCCGGCAGTATTTGCGCGACACTCACGGTGTAAGCAGGCATTCTCCAGCGAACCTTCCCCTGCGGTGTTTTGTTCCCTCGAATTCGGCACCGCCTGGGGCAACAATCTCGCACCGCGTCGCAAAGTTGGAACCGGCATCCCGGCTGCTGTTGGAAGGTTTGCGAGCCTGCCGTATTGGCTGACTCCCTGGTGACATTGACACGCATGTGGTCGGTGATTAAATGTCCGATAATGCAGCCTTTTGCGCGCTCCTGCGTGAGCCGAAGCCGGCCTGTCCTTGTTGCATTCATTGGTGTTTCACTTTGGTTGAGCGCCACATCCGCGAATGCAATCCTGTTTTATTCCACCGGCGATCCGAATTACAACACGACCGCGCCGGGAGGCAGCCTGACCAACAGCGGCTGGCAGTTTGAAGGTTTCTGGGGAGCTTTTCTGGGCACGCCCATCGCGCCAAAATATTTTCTTACCGCGTCCCATATCGGCGGCAGCGTGGGCGACCCGTTCATTTTTCGCGGCGTTCCTTACACGACCACGGCGGTCTATGATGATCCTTCGAGTGATTTGCGAATCTGGCGTGTCTGCGGGACATTCCCCGACTACGCGCAGATTTACACGAACACTGACGAACAAGGCAAAAGTTTCGTCGTCATCGGTCGCGGCACGCAGCGTGGTCCGCTCGTCACCACAACCAATTTTCTCGGTACCGTCCAAACAACCAACGGCTGGTCGTGGGACTGGAGCCTCTACGACGGCGTGGAGCGCTGGGGAACCAACGTCGTCGCCGCGATTGTGAACGGCGACGGTGTTCTGGGCAGTGGCTCGATTGGCGACGTGTTGCAAGCCACGTTCGACGCCGGCGGAGGCGCCAATGAATGTCATCTCTCCGTCGGCGACTCGGCCGGCGGCGTGTTTATTCAAGACGGCTCGGTCTGGAAACTCGCCGGCATCAACTACGCCGTTGACGGACCCTACAACACCACCACCAACGGATCGGGATTCTCCGCGGCCATTTTTGATGAAGGAGGGCTGTACAAAATGGAGACCGCAGGGTGGATGCTGCAAACCGATATTCCTCCCAACCAGCCTCAACCCGGCTCATTCTATTCCACGCGCGTCTCTGCACACGTTGCCTGGATCAACAGCGTCATCGACGGGCCGGTGCCGGGCGACGACACGCCGACGTTGCAATCCTCAGCCGATGTCTCCGGTCAGTATGTGGATGAAATGAGCGTTGTTGATGATGCCTCCAAAACGATCACCCTCGCGTTGCCGGGTGGATCGCGGTTTTATCGCTTGCGCGCTTGCGGCCCGCTGACGATCCAGTCGATCCGGGTCCAGGGCGGCAACCTGGTATTCGGGTATCAGTGAAAAATCAACGCCGGTTTTCAGGTGAAAAGGTTCTCCCGGCGTGAACAAAAAAAGCCCGGTCTGTTTCCTTGACGGGGCGTCTTGAGGAATCTATCCCTTAACCATGAACCAGAACGAAACCATCGGTCATCAAACTTCTCCCACTTCGCGCCGCGAGTTTTTGAAGACGTCCTCCGCCGCCGCGCTGGGCAGCGTTTTGGCCGCGAACGTCGGCTTTCCGGAAAAATCTTTCGCGGCCAACAACGACACCCTCAAGATCGGACTGATCGGCTGCGGCGGCCGAGGCAATGGCGCTGCGGCCGACGCGCTCGCCGCCGACAGCAACACGGTGCTGTACGCGATGGGCGACATCGACCCTGCGAAGATCGAAGTGGGTCTGCGCGAGATCGCGAAGTCCGTGACGGATGGATCCCGAATCCAGGTTCCTGCCGAGCGCCGATTCCTGGGGCTGGATGCTTACGAGAAAGTGATTGCCTCAGGTGTGGACGTGGTGCTGCTGACGACGCCGCCGGGTTTTCGCCCGCAGCACTTCAAGGCGGCGGTGGCCGCAGGCAAACACGCGTTTCTCGAAAAACCCATCGCCACGGATGCCGCCGGCGTCCGCTCAGTTCGAGCGAACGCCGGTGAGGCGAAGCGAAAAGGGTTGGCCGTGCAATCCGGTTTCTGCTGGCGCGCGAACACGTCGCGCATTGATTTCTTCAAGCGACTTCACGATGGCGCCATCGGCGAAGTGCGCTCCCTTTATCATACCTATCTCACCGGGCCGGTGAAGCCGATGCCTCCCGCCAGCAACCGGCCGGCCGGGATGAGCGATGTCGAGTGGCAAATCCGCAACTGGTACAACTTCATCTGGCTCTGCGGCGATGGACTCGTCGAGCAGGCGATTCACAGCATCGACAAATTGATCTGGTCGATGCAAGACCTGCCGCCGCTGAAGTGCACCGCTGTCGGCGGACGGCAGACCCCGAATCACGAGGGCAACATCTACGATCATATCGAGGTGAATTACGAGTGGGCCAACGGAGTGCGCGGCTTCATGGCCCAACGACAGATTGCCGGTTGTCACAGCGAGACCAAGGACTACATCACCGGCACGAAAGGCATCGGATTGCTCGGCAGCCGGCGCGGCGCCGAATTCACCGGCGAAACGACCTGGCATTACGAAGGGCCGGAAAGCGAGAGCCAGATGTTCGGCAGCATGTACCGGAATGAGCATGTGACTTTCCTGCGCTCGATTCGCGACGGCAAGCCGATCAATGACGGCGAGCATATGTGCAACACCACGCTGGTGGCGATCATGGGCCGCATGGCGGCCTACACCGGCCAGGAAATCACCTGGGAACAGGCGATGCATTCGCAGGAGCGCCTGGTGCCGGAGCATCTCGATTGGAACATGAAACTGGAAACGCCGCCGATGGCGATGCCGGGCATCACGAAATTCGTTTAATCCCGACGCTGAGTCCCCCTTCGCAGCCTGCAGAATCAAGTCCGAGTGGCAACGTTCAATCAACAAGGATTATGAAAACAAACCTGAACCGCCGCGAATTTTTCAAGGCCGGCAGCAGCGCTTTGGCGGTCGCCGCGCTGACCCCCGGTGCACTCGCCGCCATCGAAAACACGGCCGCACCCAAAAAACGGAACATCAAAAAAGGCATCATGTACGCGACGGTCGGCGTGAAAGGTTCGGTGCTCGAAAAGTTCAAAGCGATCAAAGCAGCGGGCTTCGATGGAGTCGAGCCTATGAGCCACATGAACCAGGACGAAGTGGTGAAAGCGTTCGAGGAGACCGGACTCAAGGCCGCCAGCACCTGTTGCAACACGCATTGGAACAAGCCGGTGTCGGACCCGAATCCGAAAGTGCGCGAGGAAGGATTGGCAGGGCTCAAGCAGGCGCTCCGCGACGCGAAACGTTACGGCGCGAGTTCCGTGTTGTTCGTTCCGGCAGTGGTGAACAAGCAAGTTTCTTACGCGGACGCCTACCAGCGTTCGCAGGAGGAAATTCGCCAGGCCATTCCGTTGGTCGAAGAACTTGGCGTGAAGATCGCCATCGAGAATGTCTGGAACCATTTTCTCCTCAGTCCGCTGGAGGCGGCGCGTTATGTGGACGAGTTCAACAGTCCGTGGGTCGGCTGGCATTTCGACGTCGGGAACGTCATCACCTATGGCTGGCCGGAGCAATGGATTCGCGTTCTGGGCAAACGCATTCAAAAACTGCACATCAAGGAATTCAGCCGTGACAAGGCCAGCCATCAGGGGTTGGGAAAGGGTTTCGACGTCGAATTCCTGAAAGGCGACAACGATTGGCCCGCGGTGATGAAGGCGCTTGACGACATCGGCTACGATGGCTGGGGCATCGCCGAGCAGGGCGGGGCCGACAGCCCGGAAGGGTTGAAGAAGCTGTCGCAGGAAATGGACCGCATCTTTGCCAGTTGAGCACGGCCTGTTTTGGGAGAGATTTCCCCGAACTTTGATCGCGCCTTGCGCCCTTGAACCCCAAGAGGCCCTCTCACCCGGCCTCCGGCCACCCTCTCCCCCAGTGGGGGAGAGGGAAGGGGTGAGGGGGTTCATGGGCAGGGAACATCTCCAAAAATGGACGTGAGTTGGGCCATGAACCTCTTCCGGCCCCACTCTCCCTGCCTTCTCCCCGCAAGGCGCGGGGAGAGGTTGGTCCTGCAGTCACGGGACAGGGCGAGGGGAGTCGAGCCTCCGGCGCATTTCGGAAATTATTTTTGGCAACCCTTCTGTGCCTCCAAATTCGCGTGCTTGAAGGCAAGAAACCTGCTATGAAAGTGTGGTTTCCAAGAATGACAGCTTTATTGTGACGCGAAAATTCTCAGCCGCTCTGTTCTTTGCACTGATTTGGGCGGCCAACGCCGCCGTCCTCTTTCCGACCAACTCCACCTGGAGCTATTTCAAAGGGCTGTCCGAAGCGTCTTCGCCGGACCCGACCGCATGGCGGGCCGGTGACTTCGACGACTCCTCCTGGGCCACGGGCCAAGGCGCGTTCTACTACGAGAACCAGCCCGGCAGCGCCACGGAGTACACGGGCAACACTCTGCTGGACGACATGTTTGGCGCTTACACCTGCATTTTCCTGCGTAAAACTTTTGTGGTAACGAACCCCGCCGATATCAGCCAACTCCAGCTCTACGCCTTCAGCGACGACGGATTCATCGCCTGGATCAACCGGACCGAAGTTGCGCGCTTCAACATGCCGGCGGGCGATGTTCCTTTCGACGGCACCGCGTCTCCCGCGCTGCCGGAGCCGGTCCCGCCGCAGAATGACACGTTGAGCAATCCCGGCGCTTACCTGGTTCCCGGCACGAATGTCATCGCGGTGCAGGCGTTTAACGCCTCGCTCGGCGGCAGCAGCGACTTCGTGATCGACGTGGCGCTTTCATCTACGACCGATGCGACGCCTCCAACCGTGGCGACTTTGATGCCACCGGCGGGGGCGACAGTTCGCAATCTGACGAGCATCGAGGTGGACTTCAGCGAAGGCGTAGGGGATGTGGACGCTTCCGATTTGCTGATCAACAGCAGTCCCGCCGCGAGCGTCACCGCTTTTGCGCCATGGCAATATGTTTTTCAATTTCCGCAACCTGCCACGGGAACAGTTCAAGTAGCGTGGGCTGCCAATCACGGCATTCATGATCTGGCAGGCACGCCGAATAATTTCGCCGGCGGAAGTTGGTCTTATAGACTTGACCCCAACGCGCCGGTGCCGGGCGTGGTCATTTCCGAATTCATGGCCGACAACAAAAAGACGATCCACGACGAAGACGGCGACAGCTCGGACTGGATCGAGCTTTTCAATCCCACCGCGAGCGACGTGAATCTGGTGGGCTGGGCGCTGACCGCTGACCCGAAGAATCTGATGGAATGGCGGTTCCCCAACATCACGCTGGCAGCCAACAGTTATCTGCTGCTCTTCGCTTCCGGCAAGGACCGGACCAACGTCACCGGCCGGTTGCACACGAACTTCCAACTGTCGCCCGGCGGCGAGTTTCTCGCGCTGGTTGACCCGGCGACGAATATCGTCTCGTCGTTCACGCCGGTTTATCCGCCTCAACAGACCGACGTGTCGTACGGCCGCGACCGCGTTTCTCCGGAGGTCGCCGGCTATTTCACGGTGCCGACGCCGGGCGCCCCGAACTCAACCATCGGCGCGGGCTTCTCACCGAAGGTGGAATTCTCGCGGAACGGGGGCACATTCACAAGTCCGTTCCCGCTGGAACTTTGGACTTCGTCCACCAACGCGGAAATCCGTTTCACACTCGACGGCAGCGCGCCGGCCGATACATCGTCCTTGTACGGC